>NZ_JBFUGE010000007.1:0-55404 GCF_056403075.1 Ideonella sp. P3_A4
CGCTCCTCGACCATCGCGTTGGCGGTCATCGCGATGATCGGGATGCGCGAGACGCCGCTGGGCAGCGAGCGGATCGCACGCGTGGCGGCCTCGCCGTCCATGCCGGGCATCTGGATGTCCATCAGCACCAGGTCGTAGGTGGCGGCCTGGACCTGGCGCACCGCTTCGAAGCCATCGGCGACGATGTCGCTGAAATGGCCCAGGTGGTCGAGCATTGCCTTGATCAGGATCTGGTTGACGCCGTTGTCTTCGGCCACCAGGATGCGCCGCGCCGGCTGGGCGGCCGATGCGGCTCCAGCGGGCGCCGCATCGGCCGGCGCTGCCGCCGGCCCGCTGCTGGCGGTGATCGTTGGTGGCACCACCTCCAACGGCAGGCCGATGCTGAAGGTGCTGCCCTGGCCCGGCGCGCTTTGCACGTCGATGCGGCCATGCATCAGCTCGACGATCTCCTGGCTGATCGCCAGCCCGAGGCCGCTGCCGCCGTGGCGCCGCGCGGTGCTCGAGTCGCCCTGGCTGAAATGGCGGAACAAGCGCGGCAGCGTCTCGGTATCGATGCCGATGCCGGTGTCGCGCACGGAGATCATCAGCTCGACACGCCGGCCCGGCAGCGGCCGGTGCGTCACGTCGACGTCGACCCGGCCCTCGGGCGTGAACTTCAGCGCGTTGCCGATCAGGTTGAACAGCACCTGGCGCAGCCGGCTCGGGTCACCGCGCAGCCGCGTCGGCAGGCCCGGCGCCGAAGTCATCGCCAGCGCCAGGCCCTTGGCCTCGGCGCGCACCGCCAGCAGCGAGACGACCTCGTTGACGGTGGCCACCGGGTCGAACTCGACGATCTCGAGCTCCATCCGGCCGGCCTCGACCTTGGACAGGTCGAGGATGTCGTTGATCAGCGCCAGCAGGGTCTGGCCCGAGCTGCGGATCAGCTCGGCATAACGCCGTTGTTCGGGTGTCAACGGCGTGTTCAGCATCAGCCCGTTCATGCCCAGCACCGCGTTCAGCGGCGTGCGGATCTCGTGGCTCATCGAGGCCAGGAAGCGTGACTTGGCCTTGTTGGCGGCCTCGGCGTCGGCCTTGGCCCGCTCCAGCGCGCGCTCGGCCGAGGTGACGTCGTGGTAGACCGTGATCACGCCACCATCTGGCGTGTGGCGCTCGACGGCGTGGATGACGCGGCCGCTGGGCAGGATCTGCTCGTGCTGGCCGTCTTCGGTGCGGTGGATCGCCAGCCGGCGCTGGACCCAGCCCTGCTGATCTTCCGGTGCGGCGTCCGGCATCATCGCGTTGACGCCGACCAGCGCCAGCCGCTCGAACGGCACACCGGGCGCGACGACATCGGCCAGCCAGGGGTAGATCTCGAGGAAGCGCGGGTTCCAGACCACCACCCGGTCGTTGCCGTCGCACAGCAGCATGCCGTCGGCCATCGACGCCAGCGCCTCGTCCAGCATGTTCTTGCTGCGATTCAGCGCGGCGCGGGCTTGCGCCAGCCGGCCCAGGTGCCAGTGGGCAAATGCGCCAGCGCCCAGCACCATCAGCAAGAACAGCAAGGTCGCCGCGAGCACGAAGCGGCGCTGCTCGTGGGCATCGGCCAAGGCGGCTTCGATCGGGATCGACGCGGCCACCAGCAACGGCCGGTACAACACCGGCCGCACGGCCACCAGTGCCGGTGCTCCGCCGATGCGCGCCGGGGCGGGCTCGGCGTGCCCGGTGGGCATGGCTTCGCCCAGCGGCTGCGGCAGGCGCTGGCCGACGAGGGTGTCGTGCGGCGGCACGCTGACCAGCAACTGGCCGTCGTCGCGCTCCAGCGTGGCGACCAGGCCGTCGATGTCGGCGGCTTGCGACAACAGGCTGGCGATCAGCGAGGCCGGCACCTCGGCCACTGCCAGCACCCGCACGCCGGCGCCCATGTCGACCGGGCGGGCGAAATAGATCATCCGCTCGGTGGTGACGAAGTTGACCAGCGGCGGGCTGATCACCAGCTGCGGCGACGGCAGGGCCATCGCGTCGGCGACGAAGCCGGGTGGCAGCGGCAGCCCCAGCCGCGCGCTGTCGGGCTGGGCGGCGGCCAGCACGGTGCCGTCGGGCTGCAGCAGCACCAGGTCGCGCACCAGCAGGTTCTGGCTGATGGTGGTGCGCAGCTGCGACTGGGTGCCGGTGACGTCGTAGGTGCCATTGGCCAGGCGGTGCGGGCGCAGCAGCGTCTCGCTGCCGGCCAGCATCACGTCGACGCCCAGCAGCGTGCGGTTCAGCGAGGCTTCGGCGCCGGCGATGAAGCGCTCGGCACGCTGGCGCGCCTCTTCCAGCGCGTCGCGCTCTTCGCTGTTGACCAGCGCCGCGGCGGCCGCCAGCACAGTGCCGATGAACACCGCCACGAAGCCGGCGATGGCCCACTGCACGCGAAGAGGCGGATTCATTGAGGACTGGAACCTGGCCTTGCCTCGACCCCGCTGATCGGCCCGATCGTCTCGTTCCAGGCTTCGGCGCAAGCGGAGCCGCAGCGCTGGATCCAGCGGGCAATCACGGTGCCGGCCAGCACCTTGCGGCGGCGCTGGTCGTCGGCGGGGGTCGGGGCCTGGGCCTGCAGGCGGCCGGGTTGGCCACCGCAGTCTTGTTCGCCGGTGAGGCAACGCACGCCTTCGCCGGTTTCACGCTCGGAATCGGCCCAGATCACCTGCTCGAGCCGCATCAGCTCCTGCTTCAGGATCGAGCGCTGGTCGGGCGGCAGCGCGGTCCAGGCGCCGCTGTTGGCGCCGAAGATCGCCATGCCCCAGCTGACCGGCATCGTGAACAGGTGCTGGGTGTGCTGCTGCAGCCCGATCGTGTAGCCCGACATGCTGCCGGTCACTGCGCATTCGACGTTGCCGCTGCGCAGGTTCTGCGTCATCTCGGCGAACGAGGTGTTGACCGGCTTGGCGCCCAGCGCCTCGACCCAGTCGGCCTGGGTGGCACTGGCGGTGCGCACGCGCCGGCCCGCCAGTTCGGCCAGGCTCTTCAGCGGCCGCTGGCAGAACAGCATCTGCGCCGGGTAGACATAGATCGCCAGCAGCTCGATGCCGTGTTTTTCGCGCAGCGTCTTTTCGAGGTACGGCCGGTAGGCCGAGACATGCCGGCRCAGGCTGGCCATGTCGGGGTTCAGCCCGGCCAGGTCGGCAGCGCCGAGCAGCGGCTCGGTGGCGCTGGACAAGGACACCAGCGCGGTGCCGAAGGGCACGACGCCCAGCTGCATCAGGCGCAGCATGTCCTGCCCGCGGATGCCGGCGCGGTCGAACGGGACGATGCTCGCGCGCAGCTTGCCGTTGGTCAGGCGCGGCAGCTCCTGGGTCCAGAACGGCTCTTCCTGGCGGGTGTACTGGTTGACGTTGGCCAGGCCGCCGACGACACGCAGCGACATGCTGGCGGACGGTGCGGAAGCTGGCCCCGCCGGCGCTTCGGCCGCCGTGCTGATGGCCAGCAGCATGAAAGTTAGCCCGACAGCCGCGCAGGCGGTGCGGACGGTGGCGGCACGCGAAGAAGGTCGGCCCCGGTCAGCGGGGCGGTCGAGTGTCTGGGCTGCTGACATGCCGATTCGTCGTGCGTCGTCCGTCCGTTTCACCTCCTCCGCCGGGAAGCGCAAACGAGTATGGCAGGAAGCCGCGGCTCTGTCACAAACTGTGCCAAACCGTTCAAACCGCGCGTGGATCGCCTTGCAGGAACAGGCCGAAGACCGCTCGGAAAGCCTCCGAGCTGCGCGGCCCGAGCTGGCCGTCTTCGCGCAGGAAGATGGCGGGGAACTGGTTCAGGAATCGCTGCAGCGCGATGCCGTCCGGCGCGACCACATCGGGGTCGTAGTGCAGCCGGGCGGCGAGGACGAGCGGTGGTGCGGCGATCGGCGCGGCCGCGATGGTGACCGGGCGGACGGGGGCTGGCGGCGCGACCACGGGGTCGACCAGCGCGCCCCTTTCAGCCAGGCGCCGCAGCAGCGCCGCGGCACCGACCTGCTTGCTGACCGCGCTGTCCGAGAAGGTGCCGTCGGCCACGTATTTGCCGCGCAGGTAGTGGTTGGTGTAGCTCCACAGGTAGGGGCTTTTGACTTCGGGGTGGGCGTTGCGGTAGCCCCAGCCGTTGTAGCTTTCCCACTTGTACAAGATGCCGGGCACGCTCCAGTCGTTCCAGCGGTCGTAGCGGGCCAGCTGCAGCGCGTCGGTGGCGCTGGTCTCCCAAGCGAATGGCGGCGGGCCGGGCGGCCGGCCCGAGGGCACGTGCACCGTGCGGGCCACGAGCGGGTCACCGTTGTGCAGGTGGGTGTCGAAGCGGGCACTGGCTTCCAGGCTGTGGATGACCGCCAGCACATACCAGGGCATGCCCAGCGGCCGGGCGACGCTGTCGTAGCGGGCTTGCTGGACGAGGGCACGCTCGGCGCAGGCGTCGACCTCGGCTTGTCGCTCGGGGCGGATCTGGCAACCGTCGAACAGCTGCTGGTACTCGGCGCGCAACGCGCTGGTCAGGCTGGGCATCGCAGTCTCCTGGCGGCCCGGGCTTTCCCCGTGGAACTGCGAAGCCTGCGTCAAACGCTGCCGCTTGTCATCCTTCAGCTGCAGGAGACAAGGGACGGAGGATCCCCCCAGCTTGCATGCCTGTGCGCCGCAGCGGCCTGCCGCCACAATGCGCGCGTTGATCGACACGGGAGCGATGTGAGATGACTGCCTTGGTGCTGGGCCTGCTGCTGTTTCTCGGCGTGCATTCGGTGCGCATCGTGGCGCCTGCCTGGCGCGAAGCGCAGATCGCGCGCATCGGCCGGACCGCCTGGCGTGGTGTGTACTCGCTGGCGTCGCTGGCTGGCTTCGCGCTGCTGGTCTGGGGTTATGGCCAGGCGCGTCAGCAGCCGGTGGTGCTGTGGACGACCCCGGCGGGCTTGCGCCACCTGGCGGCGCCGCTGGTGCTGGTCGCCTTCATCCTGATCGCCGCATCGCAGGTCGGCGGCAATCTGATCCAGGCCAAGCTGCAGCACCCGATGCTGCTGGGCACCAAGCTGTGGGCCTTCGCTCACCTGTTGGCCAACAACACGCTGGCCGACGTGCTGCTGTTCGGCGGCTTCCTCGTCTGGGCGGTGCTGGCGTTTCGCAGCGCGCGCCGGCGTGGGCCGGTGGCGGTGGACTTGAAGCCAGGGCGCACCGCGATTGCGGTGGTCGCGGGCGTAGCGCTGTGGGCCTTCTTTGCCTTCTGGGCCCACGCGGCGTGGATTGGCGTCAGGCCGTTTTGAGACCCCCACGCCCCCTTCCGGGGGCTGCCCCCCGAGGGGGCTCGCGCAGCGGACTGGCGGAGCCAGATCCGCGCACGCCACTTGAAGTGCGGCGGCTCCTGCGGAGCGCCGCCGGGGGCAACTCAGCTCGTTCCGAAGAGCTTTTCGAACAGGCGGCTGCCGATCAGCTCGCGCACCTGAAGGCCGTTGAGCGATTCCTCGAAGATGCTGCCGCGGTCAGCCTCGAACAGCGCGCCCACCTCGGTCGCGAGGTTCAGGGGCTCGGTGTCCTTCCAGCCCGGGCTTTCCGGGGCCTTGGTGATGCAAAGCGGCGGCAACGCGTCTAGCGGCGCCGGCCAGGTCAGCGGCGGCAGCTCGGGACGCAGTTCGGGGCGGTAAGTGCGCTGGTAGGCGGGTTTCATCGTGTTCCTCCGGCCCGGCGTTGGGCTCGTGACAGCATGTTCGTAAGACTACGCGGGTTTCCACCAGGGTTAGCCTCGGAACAACGGGGTGAGCGCCGGCCAGTTCTGTTACCTCGCCGTCATCAACGGGTCTTGCCCGCGTCACGCCGCGTGACTAAGGTCGCAGGCCTTTGATGTCCCGGAGGCTTCGATGAACCAGACCAAGAAATCCGCCCGGCGCCAAGGCGCGCGGCTCGCCGGCGTTGCACTGGCCGCCTTGACCGCCCTCGGCAGCGCACCGGCCCAGGCGGCACTGCCGCAGCTGTCCGGCCCGCCGATCGTGATCGGCCACCGCGGTGCCGCCGGCCACCTGCCCGACCACACGCTGGAAGGCTATGCGCTGGCGATCGAGCTGGGCGCCGACTTTGTCGAGCCCGACCTGGTGGCGACCAAGGACGGCGTGCTGATCGCGCGCCATGAGCCGAACCTGATCGCGACGACCAACGTGTCGAGCATCCCGAAGTTCGCGTCGCGCAAGCGGGTGGCGGTCATCGACGGTGCGGCCGAAGAGGGCTTCTTCGCCAGCGACTTCACCCTGGCCGAGATCAAGGAGCTGCGCGCGGTGCAGCCGATGGGTCAGCGCGACCACGGCTTCGATGGCCAGTACAAGATCCCGACGCTGCGCGAGGTGATCGCGCTRGTCAAGCGCAAGACGCTGGAAAAGGATCGCACGATCGGCATCTACCCCGAGACCAAGCACCCGACCTACCACAAGAGCCTGGGCTTGCCGTTGGAAGACCGCTTGCTCGACGAGCTGACGCTGGCCGGCTGGAACTACCGCAACGCGCCGGTGTTCATCCAGAGCTTCGAGACCGCCAACCTGCGTGAGCTGCGAGCCAAGACCAAGGTGCACCTGGTGCAGCTGGTCGACGCCGACGGCTTGAACCCCGACGGTTCACTGAGCTTCGTGCCGCCCTACGACAAGCCCTACGACTGGGTCGTCTCGGGCCGCCAGGGGCTGTTCAGCGACCTGGTGACGCCGGCCGGCCTGGCCGAGGTGGCCACCTACGCCGACGGCATCGGGCCCTGGAAGTACTACCTGCAGTCGACGGCCTGCAAGGTGGTCGTCAATGGCGCCTGCCAGGACGCCAACGGCGACGGCCTGGTCAACGAAGCCGACCGCACCGTGCTGCCGGCCACTGCGGTGGTGACGAACGCCCATGCGAACGGGCTGGTGGTGCACCCGTACACCTTCCGCAGCGAAGACTCACGGCTGCCACTGGAAGACATCGGCACGCCGACCAACGAGTACCAGCGCTTCTTCACGCTCGGTGTCGACGGTGTGTTCTCGGACTTCACCGAAAGCGCGGTCGTCGGCCGTTCGATGTTCCTGCTGAAGAACGCGCCTGGGTATCGCGACTGCTTGGTGAAGGGTACTTGCAAGCATTGATGCCGGCTCCCACGGAGCGCGCGAAGCGTCGCTCCCTCCCGGTGGCGTGCGCGGATCCGGCTTGGCCGGTCCGCTGCGCGGGCCCCCTTGGGGGGCAGCCCCCGGAAGGGGGCGTGGGGGCTCAAGGTGCGCGTTTGTGGATCAGGAAGCGATCGACCACCCGCCAGCCGGGTGGCAGTGGCTCCGTCGCCGAGCGGCGGCGGGGCACCCGGTCGATGCCGAGCAGGAAGACTTCGAGCCCGGCCGGCGTCAGCTTGAAGCGCAGGAAGCCTTTGTGGTCGGCGCAGCCGAGTGAGCCGAAGGCCTGGTTCGGCAGCTGGTTGAACAGCGCGCTGGCCAGTGCCAGGTAGGCGCCGAAAACCAAGCCGCCTGCCAGCAACCCGGCGATGCCGACGGCGTACCAGGTGACCAGTGCGAGCAGCGTGTCGCGCAAGGGTGGCGGCCAGCCGGCCAAGGTGGGAAAGTGCGGCGTCAGCGTGTGGCACGCCAGCCAGTACAGCGCAAAGATCAGCCACGCGTGTAGCAGGCCGTGTGCCAGGCCGCTGGCAATGCACAGCGGCTTCGGTGCTGGCCCTTCCCACGCGGTCTGCACGCAGCCGGCCAGCATGAACAGGTTGACGAAGGCGGCGAACGGGCTGAACACCATTGCCTTCAGCCACAACCAGTGCGCAGCGACGAAGCCCAGCTCGCCCATCGGTGCGAAGCCATCGGGCCGGTAGCTGGCGGAGAACACGCCCGAGTTGACGTAGGCATTGAAGCCGTACAGCAGGCCCAGGCACAGCGCGAAGCCAAGGTTGGATTGCCAGGCTTCGGCCAGTGTTGCCAGCAACCCCAGTTCGCGCGGTGAGCGCGAGAAGCGCACCTGCAGCAACGCCAGCAGGTTGGCCCAGGCCAGCGTGCGCGTGCGCGCCGGCGGCGGGAAGTCCATGGTCGCCGATTCGTGCCGGAACTGGGTGTGGGTCGCGCTGTCGTCGCCGCGTTCGGCGATGCCGACCCGCACGCGCACGCCGAGGTCGAGGCTGGCAGCGTTGGGCTCAGGGCTGCGGTCCAGCACCTTGAGTGCTTGCACTTCCTGGCTGTGTGTCGGGTGCAGGAAGGCACCGCCGGTGCCGCAGATCACGAGGTGGCTGGACAGCCCGGTCAGCGGATCCGCCTCCAGCGTCTGCCGGCTGTACAGGTGCAAGTCGCCGGCGATGCGGACGCGGATGCGCGCGCCGCGCGCCTCGATCAGTGCTTCGAGCCGTTGGTAGCGGCGCGGGTAGCCGGGTGCGGCGTGGTCACCCAGCGGCCGCGTCCAGTAGGGCTCGGGGTAGATCAGCAGCACATCGTCGCCGGGCGCGATGCCGCAGGTGCTCTGCGCCGACAGCAAGGCAGCGAAGGATTCGAACTGCAGCCGGTCGATGTCACCGACCAGCGCGAAATCGAGCCCGAGCAGCCAGAAGCCTTGCGGCAACTTGGTCGCGAAATAGGTCTGGCGCTGCGGCGTGCGGGCGCCGATCACCGCGCCCTGGTCGTAGTTGACGAAGTAGCGGCAGAAGGTCGACGCCGAGTCGAACCAGTCGTGGTTCTGCGGGATCGCGACGATGAACTTGCGCGGGGCGGCTTGGCCCGGGCCACCGTGGTCGGTGGTGCCGAAGCGGCTGTCGGGTGATTGCGCGGCGGCCAGCATCTCGATGAAGCGGTACTGGTACTCGAGCGCACTGGCGCCGGGGTAGGCGAGGTCACCGCCGAGCACCAGCAGCTGGCCTTCGGGCAGGCGGTGGTGTTGGCCGTCGGCGTCGTCGAGCTCCAAGACCGGCGCGAGCAGCGCCTGCGCGACGGTGAAGGTCGCGTCGCCGCCATCCCCGGTGTCGGACATGAAGTCGAACCAGAAGGGCTGCGCGTCACTCACCGGTTGCGCGCTGAAGTCGATCGGCGCGAGGCCGGGCGTGAACATTTCACGCCGATCGAGGTTTCGTTGGAAGCTGGCCGACTGCAGCCACTCGCGCCCGGCTTGCCACAGCACGCCCGGCGCGAACCAGGCCGTGGGGCGTCTCTCGCACGGGGGCACCGCTGAGCCGAGCTGGCGTTTCATGACGGCTGTCCTGTCTGCTGATGAGGCCTTCGGATCCTAACCGCGCATCTTGATGGCGTTGATCAACACCCAAGCTAGGGATGGCCCGGGCGTGGGGCTGCGCCTTGAATGCGCGCTCCGACCACTGACGCGAGGGACGCATGTTGAACCGCTCGAACGCCGAACGCCACCACCAGCCGGGTGCTGGTTTCGATGACCGGACCGAAGAGGCCTGGTGGGAGCTCAGTCCCGGCAAGGTGATCACCGGCACGCCGGACAACGACACGCTGCGCGGCAGCAACGGCGACGACTCGATCGACGGCGCGGCGGGAGCCGACCGGATGATCGGCCGCGGCGGCAATGACCTCTATTACGTCGACAACGCGGGCGACAAGGTGCACGAGCTGGCCGGCGAAGGCAACGACACCGTGATTGCCCATGTCAGCTGGACGCTGGGCGCGAATGTCGAGCCTGGACCTGGATGGCGATCTCTCCGGCCTGAGTGGCACCGGCAACGCGCTGGACAACGTCATCACCGGCGATATGGGCAGCAATGTTCTGAAGGGCCTGGAAGGCAATGACACGATCGACGGCGGCAACATCGTGTCGCCGAGCCACGCCGACACGCTGTGGGGCGGCAGTGGTGACGACACCTTGACCGCCGGCCAGCGCAACTACTCGCATGACGTGCTGCATGGCGGGACGGGCAACGACAAGCTCAGTGTCCAGGCGGGGATGAGCCGGCTCTACGGCGACGAGGGCAACGACCTGCTGGTCGCCGGCAGCGGCGACATCGACGGCAATGCGGACTTCCTGTATGGCGGCGTCGGCCGCGACACGCTGCAAGGGGGTTATGTGCAGGACGGTGGCGACGGCAACGACGTCATGAAGCTCTACAACACCAACACTGCGTATGGGGGCGAAGGCAACGACACGATGACGGGCACGGCAGGTGGCGGCTGGAGCAGCGGCTTCGTCGAGGGCGGCAACGGCAACGACAAGATCGACCTGTGGGGGATGAACTACCTGTCGATCGAGGGCGACGACGGCAACGACGTGCTGGCCGGGGAGTGCATCGGGAAGCTGGAGATGGATGGCGGCGCCGGCGATGACCAAGTGTCGGGCCACCAGCCGGGCGGCTCGCGCGACATGGCGCTGCTGGGCGGCGAGGGCAACGACACGGTCACCGGCAGCAGCGTCTATGGCGGCTACAGCCTGGGCGGCGGCGAGGGCGATGACCGGTTGATCGCCTCCTTCGGCGGCAGTGGCGACGCGGACATTCAGATGTCTGGCGACGCCGGCAATGACACGCTGTCGGCCAGCCACGGCGTGGCGACGATGACTGGCGGCGCCGGCGACGACACGTTCCTGTTGAGCGCCAAGGAAATCCTCTACCAGGACATGGTCTACACGGCCGATTTCGAAAGCGGCCACGACCACCTCGGCGTCAGCCAGTCGACGCTGAAGGTGGGCGATGGCGACCTGCAGGTCGAGGGCGCGGTGACGACCAACGGACCGGGCGGTTTCGACACGAGCGCCGAGCTGGTGATCGTCGCGGCCGACATCTTCGGCGACCTGACACTGGACAAGGCTGCCGCCGCCATCGGCAGTGGCGACCACAACTATGCCAAGGGCCAGTCGGTGGTCTTCATGGTCGACAACGGCGTCGACTCCTGGGCGCTGTACTTCACCTCGTCCGGCACCGACGCCGTCGTCAGCGCGTCGGAGCTGAGCGTCATCGGGCGCCTGACCGGCACCGCATCGACCGGTGCAGAAGACGTGGTCTGGGGCACCTGACCTTGTGCACACCGGGTCGGCGTGGCGCCTTCTCGGTGTGACAGACTGCACGCCCCGTGCGCGGGCCACCACGAATGAAGGATGGCTGCCCGCAGCGCTTGATCATGGAATGGCGCTCGGCACATAACTTGTCAGGAGGATGCACTTGAACCGTTGGAACGCAGGCCACTTGGTGAAGACCGGCCAGACTTGGGACGATGACCAGGGGAACGCCCGTGGCGATGTCGCCTGGTGGCGCGTGTCACCTGAATCCGTCATCAACGGCACGCCTGGTGACGACACGCTGATTGGCACCAGTGGCGCCGACACGATCGACGGCGGTGCCGGTGCCGACGAGATGCGGGGCCTGAAGGGCGCCGACACCTACCTCGTCGACAACGTCGGCGATCGCGTCGTCGAAGCCGCGGGCGGCGGCAAGGACACCGTCAAGGCCAGCGTCAGTTACACGCTGGCCAACAACGTCGAGAACCTGGTGCTGACCGGCACGGCAGGCCTGTCGGGCACCGGCAACGCGCTGGCCAACAAGCTGACCGGCAACGCCGGCAACAACCTGCTCGACGGCCTGGGCGGCGCCGACACGATGGTCGGCGGCAAGGGCGACGACAGCTACCGTGTCGACAACGCCGGCGACGTGGTCACCGAGAAGGCGGGCCAGGGCACCGACACGGTCGTGACGTCGGTCGACTACACGCTGGGCGCGGGGGTCGAGAACCTGGGGATGTCGTCGAACGGCACAGCCGGCATCAAGGGCTACGGCAACGAACTGGCCAACTCGATGTCCGACTGGATCGGCTCGGACCTGCTGTCGGGCCTGGACGGCAACGACACCCTCAACGGCGGCACCGTGCTGTCGCCCGGGGCGAGCGACACGCTGGATGGCGGCAACGGCGATGACGTGCTGAATGCCGGTCGCTACAGCTACTCGAGTGACGTGCTCTACGGCGGCGAAGGCAACGACAAGCTGACGGTGCAGGCCGGCGCGAATTCGCTGTACGGCGGTGGCGGCGACGACCTGCTGCTGGCCGGCAATGGCGGCATGTACCACGGCCCGAGCGACTATCTTGACGGCGGCGCGGGCAACGACACGCTGCAAGGCGGTGGCAGTCTTTCTGGCGGCGACGGCGACGACTTGATGACGACCAACGTCTTCACCGGCTACGCCCAAGGTGGCCAGGGCAACGACACCATCACCGGCAGCGGTGGTTCGGGCTACAGCAACCTGTCGGTCGAGGGGGGTGCGGGCGACGACTGGATCGACTCGTATGCCCTCAACAACCACCTGAACGCCTACGGCGGCGACGGCAATGACACCATCGACGGCGGCGCACAGATGAACGTCAGGATCGAAGGCGGCATCGGCGACGACCTGGTGACCGGCCATCGCGAGACCGGCGGCCCGGGCGTGATTTCGCTGCTCGGCGGCGACGGCAACGACGTGGTCAGCGCCGCGAACAGCAATGGCGACTGCACGGTGGAAGGCGGCAGCGGCGACGATGTGCTGAGCGGCCGGACGGCTCAGGGCATGGTCACCATCGACGGTGGTGACGGCAACGACACCTTGATGTCGCCGCACGGCATGGCCGCGCTGACCGGTGGCGAAGGCAGCGACCTGTTCGTGCTGAGCGCCAAGCAGGTGCTCCACACCGACGAGGTCTGGACGACCGATTTCACGAGCGGCACCGACCATCTCGGGATCAGCCAAGCGACGCTGGCGGTGGGCAACGGTGACCTCTTCGCCGACGGAGCGGTGACCGTCGACGGCCCGGGTGGCTTCGACAACAGCGCCGAGCTGGTCATCGTCGCGGCGGACATCTTTGGCGACGTGACGCTGGACAGCGCCGCGGCGGCGATCGGCAGCGCGAACGAGGCCTACGAGGCCGGCCAGACGGTGCTGTTCGTGGTCGACAACGGCGTCGACTCGACGGTGCTGTACTTCACCTCATCGGGCAATGACGCGCAGGTCACCGCCGACGAACTGAGCATCGTCGGCACGCTGACATCGACCGCGTCGACCAGCGCCGAAGACATTGTCTGGAGCGTCTGAACGCGAGCGCTCGGCGAAGCCGCCGTGGGGGGCCTCGCTGAGCAAACCTGGGATGGGACCCGGTCGGCGTCGGTGCCATGCAAGGCGCGGCTGGCCACCACATGAAGAGAGGGCACCATGTCGAAGCGATGGAATGCAGGGCACGAGGTCAAGCCGGGCCTGAGGCTCGAAGACGACAACGGGTGGGAGCCGGCCGCGTCGCCCTGGTGGGCGGCCGAGCCGCAGAAGGTGATCGTCGGCACACCGGCCGACGACACGCTGCGCGGCAGCCATGGCGATGACACCATCGACGGCGCCGAAGGGGCCGACCGCATGGTGGGCCGCGAGGGTAACGACACCTACCTCGTCGACAACCTGGGTGATGTCGTGCGCGAGCGGGCGCACGAAGGCATCGACACGGTCGTGGCGTCGGTCGACTGGACGCTGGGCAAGCATGTCGAGAATCTGACGCTGTCGGGCAGCGCTTCGCTGCAGGCCACCGGCAACGGGTTAAACAACCTGATCACCGACAACGCCGGCAGCAACGTGCTCAACGGCCTGGACGGCAACGATACGCTCAGCGGCGGCCACGTCATTTCGCCGAGCAATGTGGACAAGCTGATCGGCGGCGATGGCGACGACACCGTGACCGCCGGCCTGCAGGAGTACTCCCACGATTTGCTGTACGGTGGGAACGGCAACGACACGATCAGCGTGACCCGGGGCTCCAACACCTTGTACGGCAATGACGGTGACGACCTGTTGGTGGCCGGCAGCGGTGGGATTTACCACGGCGACGCGGACCATCTGTATGGCGGCACCGGGCAGGACACCCTGCAGGGCGGCGCCGTCATGGACGGCGGCGACGGCAACGACCAGCTCGAGACCTACCTGACCCGCAATGCGCAGGGCGGGGCCGGCAACGACACGATCCACGGCCTGGTCGGTGGTGGTTACGACGATGGCCGGGTCGACGGCGGCATTGGCGACGACTCGATCGACGTCTACGCGCCAATGAACAAGGTCTTCGCCTATGGCGGCGACGGCAACGACACCATCACCGGTGAAGCTGGCTCGGCGGTGCTGGTCGATGGGGGCTTGGGGGACGACCACGTCACCGGTCGGCAAGACAACAGCAGCCCCTCGATGACGGTGCTCGGCGGCGACGGCAACGACACCGTCGTCGGCTACGGCCATGGCGACTATGTCTTGAGCGGCGGCAACGGCGGCGACCGCATCAACGCTGTCGGCACCGGCTTCGGAACTGCCCATGCGAGCGGCGACGCCGGCAACGACACGCTGTCGGCCAGCCACGGCATCAACACGCTGGAAGGCGGCACCGGCGATGACGTGTTCTTGCTCGGCGCGAAGGAAGTGCGCTGGGAGGAGATGATCTACATCGCCGACTTCGAAAGCGGCATCGATCACCTCAGCCTGAGCCAGTCGACGCTGGCGGTGGGTGACGGTGACCTGCAGGTCGAAGGCGCGGTCACCGTCAACGGCCCGGGCGGCTTTGGCGCCAGCGCCGAGCTGGTGATCGTCGCGGCCGACATCTTCGGCGACCTGACGCTGGACGCGGCAGCGGCTGCGATTGGCAGCGCCGACCAAGCCTACGCCGAAGGTCAGACGGTGCTGTTCATGGTCGACAACGGCACCGATTCGCTGGCGCTGTACTTCACCTCATCGGGCAACGACGCCCAGGTCAGCGCCGCCGAACTGAGCATCGTCGGCCACTTGAGCGGCACTGCGTCGACCGGCGCCGAAGACATCGTCTGGGGTGTTTGAGCCTCTAACCGAAGAGCGACAGCAGGCGCTGCATCGAGGTCTGGTTCTGCCGGAACATCGAGATCGCGGCGTACTGCTGAACCTGGGCCTGGTGCCAGCTGCTGGCGGTTTGCGCCACGTCGGTGCTGACCAGGCGGTCGTAGGCGCGGCTGGTGCTTTCGAAGCGCAGGTCGGACGTGTCGGCAGCCGCCTCGAGCCGGTGCTCGGTGGCACCGAGGCTGGCGCGGTGCTGGCCAACTGACTTCAGCGCCTTGTCGATCGAGTCGATGGCGGTGCTGCTGCCGCCGGACGTGGCGATGCTGCCGCCGGTCACGTCCGACAGGTCGCTGTCGTTGCGCAGGTCGGGCGTGGTCAGGTCCAGCGTGTCTTTCGAGCCGGGGCCGGTGTTGATCTGGCGCGAACCGGCGTCGCTGGACAGGATCTTCTGGCCGTTGAAGCTGGTGCTGCCGATCACGCGGTTCACTTCCTGGCCCAGCTGCTGGTACTCGGCGTTCAGGCTCGCACGGTCGCTGTCGTTGAGCGTGCCGTTGCGTGATTGCAAGGCCAGCTCACGCATGCGCTGCAGGTTGCTCGACACCTGACCCAGCGCGCCGTCGGCCGTCTCGGCCAGCGACATGCCGTCCATCGCGCCCTGGTGGGCGATGTGCTCACCGTTCAGCTGCGACAGGAAGCGCTCGGAGATCGACAGGCCGGCGGCGTCATCGGCGGCGCTGTTGATGCGCCGCATGCTCGACAGACGCTCACTGGCCTGGTTCATGCGCCAGCCGGCGGCATCGATCCAACGGGACGAACTGGACACGGAATTGAAGTTCCACATGGCGACGGTGCGAGGCGGTTGTTGCCGCGCTGATCGTCCGCCGAACCGCTGCTGTGAGGGCCGCGTCTGGCAATGCGGAGTTGCCCGTGACCTATGCCACGAAAACTTGTCTATAGATCAACGGAAAAGCGGGGTCTCGACACCGGTTATCCTCACGTCCTTTGGAGGCTCCCTCGGGGCCGGTGGCTTCACGACCGGTAACAGGGCGCAATATTCACGCAACACGGCCTGCCGACCATGCGAGGCCGTACCGAAGGGACCTGGACTGACCATGCGCATCACTAAACGCCACCTGCTCGGCTTTGCGGCCGCTTTGCCCCTGGCCTGGCTCACCGCCTGCGGTGGCGGCGGCGACAACGGCAACGATGCCAACGTGCGGCTGATCAATGCCAGCCCGGGCTATGCGTCGCTCGACATGTACGTCGACGACAACAAGGAGGCCTCAGCCATCACCTTCGGCAATGGCAGCGACTACGCCGGTGTCTCCAACGGTGATGTCACCCGGGTGCTGACGGCCGCCGGCTCGACCACCGAGCTGCTGAACCAGACCGGTTCGCTCGATTCCGGCAAGAACTACACCGTCGTCGCCTATGGCTGGGAAGGCGCGCTGAGGTCGGTCACCATGACCGACGACGAAGACAGCGCCGACAGCGACAAGACCAAGGTCAGCGCCCTCAACCTCGCGATCGATGCGGGCGAGCTCGACATCTACCTGACCGCCGAGGCCGACGACTTGGCCGCCGCCACCCCGGTTGCCAGCAGCGTCGACGCCGGCGCCCAGAGCAGCTTCACCAGCATCAGCTCGGGCACCTACCGCCTGCGCGTGACCGCTGCCGGCTCGAAGACCGACATCCGCCTGGACGTTTCGGGTGTCGTGCTGAGCAGCAAGGACGTGTTGACCCTGGTGATGTCCCCGGGCTCCGGCGGCGTGCTGGTGCACGCCATCGGCGTGGTGCAGGAAGGCGATGTGACGCCGTACCTGAACACCAAGGCCCGCGCCCGCGTGGTCGCCGCCATTGCCGACGCCGGCACGGTCAGCCTGTCGGCTGGTGGTGTGGGCCTGGCCAGCAACGTCAAGTCGGCCACGATCCGTGACTACGTGCTGGTGAACGCCGGTGCGCAGACCGTGCACACCGTGGTCAACGGCACCGCGCTGACCGACAAGCCGGTGACCTTCGTCGCTGGTGCGGACGTGACGCTGTTGGTGTCGGGTACCGGGGCGGGTGACGCGACTGTCAATGCGATCGCCGACGACGACCGCCTGCCGACCGTCAGCACCGAGTACAAGCTGCGCCTGGTGCACGCCGCCCCGTCGCTGGCTGCCGAGAACCTGTCGATGRCGATCGACTTCAGCGCCGTGGCCAGCGATCTGGCCTTCGGTGCGGCCTCGGCCTTCGATGCCCAGACCGCCAGCTCGGCGGCCACGATCGACATCACGACGCCCAGCTCGGGCAGCATCTACAACGTGACCGACGTGAACCTGCTCGGCAAGGGCATCTACACGATGTTCATGTTCGACACGATCAACGGCCCGGTGGGCGTGCTGCGCAAGGAGCGCTGATCGTTCAGCGGCTCTCACAGCCAAAAAGGAACGGGGCCCTCGGGCCCCGTTTTTCATGGTGGCGGCGACATCGAATCAGTAGATCCGGCGACGCTCCGGGTCCGCGCCGCGCCAGGCCGGCGAGTTGTCGGGCAGGCGCGGGCGCACCGACGAAGCGCGGTCGTGGGTGCCGCCGGTCAGCACATGGCGGCCGGGGCCGAGCGTGATGCAACGGCCCTTGTAGACCGAGTCGGTGCAGATGTCCCACAGCCCGCTGTGCACGTCGACAGCGGATGTCACGTCACCGAAGTCGAGCCGGCCGAGGTACTCGGTCGGCGCGGTGATCAGCAGGCTGCGGCCGCTGAAGTCGCTGTTTTCGTACAGCGTCAGCCCTCCGGCTTCGGGCAGCGGCTGGCGGTTGGGGCCGTACAGCGGGCGGATCGACGAGGCTTCGTCGTGCATCGGGCCGCTCAGGTGGTGGCGGCCAGGCTCGAGCACGATGCAGCTGCCCTGGAAGTTCGAGTCTTCGCACAGCTGCCAGATGCCGCGCCGCACCTCGACCGACGAGACGCGGTCGCCCATGTCGAGCTTGCCGAGCGACGCGATCGGGCCGTTGACGGCGAGCGACTTGCCGCTGTAATCGCCGTCGTCGTAGAGCACCACCGCGGCATTCGGGTCGACGCCACCACCGTTCGGCGAGCCGCCGTCTTTGGGCCGCACCGAGCTGAGCGCACGCTGCAGTCCCGGCGGCAGGTTGGGGTGCTGGCCCGGGCCCAGCACCAGGCAGCTGCCACGGAACTGCGCATCGGTGCACAGCTCCCAGCTGCCGCTGCGCACGACGACCGACAGCGCCTTGTTGTCGAAGCCGTAGTCGGCCAGGTTGGGGTTCGCGCGGTCCAGCCCCAGCGCCATGCCCTGGAACTGGGGCTGCTCGTACAGCTCGATCGGCGCCGCCTGCGAGGCGGCGGGCCACGCCAGCGCGGCGGCGGCACTGGCGGTCATCAAAGAGAGCAAAGGCTTGCGCAAGGCCATGGTCGCGGTCTCCTCCGGTGGGAGGCGGCCGCAGCCCCTTGCCGGATCAGCCCAGGCGGCCGGCGCGGAAGTCTTCGACTGCCTCGATGATTTGGGCCTGCGAGTTCATCACGAAGGGCCCGTACTGCGCAATCGGCTCTCGCAGCGGTCGGCCGGCGATCAGCAGCGCACGCGTGGGTTCGGTGCCGGCTTGGATGACCACGCCGTCGGCCGCCGCGTCCTGCGCCAGCACCGCCATGCGCTGCGACGGCACCAGGGTCTCGCCCACGGTGGCCTCGCCTCGGAAGACATAGACGAAGCCCTGGTGGCCGGGCGGCAGCACCTGCTCGAAACGCACGCCGGCGTCGAGCTGGATGTCGAGGTAGATCGGCTCGGTGTGCTCACGCTGCACTGCGCCGGCGACGACATTGCTGCCGCTGCCGGCCAACCCGGCGATCACGGCCACGTCGACACCCGGCGCGACCCAGTGCGGGATCTCGGCCGCCGGGATGTCTCGGTAGCCGGCTGGCACCATCTTGTCTTTCGCGGGCAGGTTCAGCCACAGCTGGAAGCCTTCCATCCGGCCCTCCTGCTGCTCGGGCAACTCGCTGTGGATGATGCCGCGGCCGGCGGTCATCCATTGCACACCGCCGTTCTCGAGCAGGCCCTCGTGGCCGGCCGAGTCGCGGTGGCGCATGCGGCCGGCGATCATGTAGGTCACCGTTTCGAAGCCGCGGTGCGGGTGGTCCGGGAAACCGGCGATGTAGTCGTCGGCGTTGTCGGTGCCGAAGGCATCGAGCATCAGGAACGGGTCCAGCCGCAGCTGCAGGTCTTGCGTCAGCACGCGGGTCAGCTTGACGCCGGCGCCGTCGCTGGTCGGGCGGCCGACGACCAAGCGTTCGACCCGGCGCGGCCGGGCCAGCGTGGTGGGCGTCGATTCGAGCGTGGTCGTGGTCATGCAGAACTCTCCAATTCGGTGGGCTTCAGTGTGACGGGACAGGGCCGGGCTGCACCCGCCCGGGGTCTTCAGGCGATCGCTGCTTCTTCGGAGCGGGCCAGCAGGGCGGTGATTTCGGCGCGGGCGCTGGCCAGGGCCTGGGCTTCGGCGTCCGGGCCCATCGCCAGCCCTTCGGCGTAGACGAAGTGCACGTTGGTCATGCCGAGGAAACCCAGCACGGCGCGCAGGTAGGGCACCTGGCTGTCGGTCGGCGTGTCGCGGTGGACGCCGCCGCGCGACAGCACCGCGTAGACGGTCTTGCCGGTCAGCAGGCCGACGGGGCCCTTCTCGGTGTACTGGAAGGTGACGCGGGCGCGGGCGATCGCATCGATCCAGTTCTTCAGCTGCGCGGTGATGCCGAAGTTGTACATCGGCACGCCCAGCACGACGACGTCGGCGGCCTGGATCTCGGCGATCAGTGCGTCATCCAGCGCGACACGGGCGGCTTGCTCGGGCGAGCGCGCTTCAGCCGGCGTGAACAGCGCGCCGAGCGCCGATTCGTCGAGCACCGGGTGCGGCTGGCGGGCCAAGTCGCGCACGGTCAGCGTGGCGCCGGGCTGGTCGGCCAGCAGGCGGGCCGACAACTCGTTGGCCAGGCGGGTCGAATGCGAGCCCTGGTCGTTTTCGAACACGCGGGCGCTGGAATTGACTTGCAGGACGTTCATGGTGGGCTTTCGGTCGGGTTGGTGAGCGGGGGTGGGCTCGATGGGTTCACTGTATTGATCCGACCGTTGCAGATAAATCCACTTGAATGGGCGAGTTCGTTCTACTGATGGAACAGTGACGGCCTGCTTTCCGTGTTTTCCTTGCTTTTTTCTTCATGAGGCCACCATGACGACCGCCGTCGATCCCAATGACCTGGCCCTGTTCGCCCACGTGGCCGATGCCGGCAGCTTCACCCGCGCGGCCGACAAGCTCGGCCTGCCCAAGTCCACGCTGTCGCGCCGGCTCTCGGGCCTGGAGACGCTGCTGGGCGAGCGGTTGATCCTGCGCACGACCCGTCGCCTGACGGTGACTGAATTCGGCGCTGCGGTGCTGGAGCATGCGCGGCAGGTGGTGGCCGAGGTCGACGGCACGCTGGCGCTGGCCCAGCACCGCCAGGCCCAGCCGAGCGGCCACCTGCGGGTGTCGATGCCGGGCGACATCGCGCTGCTGGCGCTGACCGAAATGCTGCAGAACTTCGTGCGCGACCACCCGGCCGTGACGCTGGAGCTCGACCTGTCGCCGCGGCGGGTCGATCTGATTGCCGAGAACTACGACCTGGCCTTGCGCATGGGCGATCTGCCCGACGACTCGCACCTGACCGCGCGCCGGCTGGCGTGGTTCAGCGGTGGGCTGTTTGCCTCGCCCGATTGGATCCAGGCCAATGGTCGGCCCAGCCACCCGGACGAGCTGACGGCCCCCGGCCACCACCTCTGGCGCGCGCTGGCGGTGGCAGGGCAGGGCGGCGAGCCCATCCCGTGGCAATTGGAGCGGCCGCTGGAGGGCGCCGGCGCCGAGGCCCCGGTAGAGCGCTGGCAGGGCCTGCCGGCCAACCGCATGCTGGCCAATGCGCCGATGCTGCTGGTGCAAATGGCGGCCGCCGGGCTGGGGATCACCTGGGCCGGCGATTTCTTCGCTGCGCCCTATGTGCGGGCCGGCCAGTTGGTGCGGGTGCYGCCCGACTGGCGTTCAACGCCGGCGCCGGCCTGGGCAGTGTTCCCCGGGCGGCGATTGATGCCAGCCAAGACGCGCGCCTTCATCGAGGCCTTGGCGGCCACGCTGGAGCCCTGCCGGGAAAAGGGCGCTGACGTCTGCAGCGTGTGTCCAGGCCWGGAAACGCTGCAGCGGCCCTGACCGTCGGACCTGCGGGCCGCTACTCGACGCCGGCGCCGGTGTGGTCCAGGTGCTCGCGCACCGCTTCGATCACATGCTGCTGGCTCTCGGTTTGCGACAGCGTGTGGTCGGCGCCGGCCACCATCAGCATGCGGAAGTTCGGCTGGCCGTTCATGTGGCGACCGCGCGGGCCGATGTGGTATTCGAGGTAGTCCAGTCCGTCGTCTTCCTCGGCCACGATCAGCAGGATGTCGGTGCCGCGCTC
The DNA here is from genome assembly GCF_056403075.1 of Ideonella sp. P3_A4. Taxonomy (NCBI): domain Bacteria; kingdom Pseudomonadati; phylum Pseudomonadota; class Betaproteobacteria; order Burkholderiales; family Sphaerotilaceae; genus Ideonella; species Ideonella sp. P3_A4. The sequence goes on from NZ_JBFUGE010000007.1 coordinate 21,167, forward strand.
GCTCAGCAGCCGCATGTTGGCCAGCACGTTCTCTTCGCCCGGCGCCTGGCCCAGCAGCCGGCGCGCGGCGCGGCTGGCGCGCGCACGCGTCAGCGTGGCCAGGCGGCCGGCGATGCCGCGCACGTCGATGTCGCCTTGCAGCAGACGCTTGTAGGTCCCCGGCTCGAACATCGCGCGCCGGTAGTAGTGGCTGGACTTGTAGCTGCGCTGCATCGCGCTTTGCAGCGTTTCGCCCTCGCTCCAGTCGAGCCGGCGCGGGTTGATCAGCACCAGCCCGGTGACGCGCGGGTCGGCCAGCGCGGTCTGGAAGGCGACATAGGCGCCCGAGCACAGGCCGACCAGGATGAAACGCTGCACGCCCAGCCCGGACAAGCGCTCGATCGCGGCGCCGACGTCGACAGTCGAGCCCTTCGAGTACAGCCGCGTGTTGGCATAACCGGCGGCGCTGCGGCTGTCGCCGATGCCGGCCAGGTCGAAGCGCAGCGATCGGTAGCCGCGGGCGGCCCAGGCGCGCGCCATCTTCACGTACAGCCGGTTCGGCCCGACGCGGTGGTTGGTGCCGACGTTGAGCATCAGGATCGCGGTTTCGGCGCGGCCGCCGGCTGCGTCCAGCACCTCCGGCTCGGCCAGGATGCCGAACAGGCCGTGCTCATGGCCGAACAGCAGCGGGATCTCGCGCACACCGCCGAAGACCGCGTCGCGTTGCAGCGGCACGTCGGTGCCCGGTGCGCGGGGCTCGGGCACGGCACCGGCCGGCTCGCCGGCGCGCAGCCAGTCGACGATGCCGTCCAGCGTCGAGGCCGATACATCGGCTTCGTGCGGCTCGGCCATCATCGCCGCGTAGCCAGGCCACTCGACGACGGTGCAGTCGATGCCGGCTTCACGGAAGGCGGCCGGCAGCGGGCCGGCACCGGGCAGGTCGTCGCGGGTGATGAACAGCGCGCGTGGCGCTGGCGGCGGGCTGGCCGGTTTGCCGTCCAATGCCTGCAGGTCCTGCAGCGTCTGGGCGGTGTAGAGCGTGCCCATCGTCTCCAAGTCGTCGCCGCCGGTGTCGCCCGGGCGCGGCGCGTGCGCACGCAGCGTGCCAGCCGCGCGCAGCTCGCGCGTGAAAGCGCGACCGCTGGCGCAGGGCGCCCACAGCACGATGCTGTCGACGCCGCCGCGGGCGGTTGCCACCTGGGTGGCCAGCGTGGCGCCGATGCGCACGCCGAACAGCGCCAGCCGCGGCGTGCCGGCCAGGCGCTGCACCTCGTCCAGCGCGGCGGCGATACAGGCCTGCCAGGCGACCACACGGTCGGGGTCGGAATCGCTGCCGATCGAGTCGCCGGTGCCGTGGTAATCGAAGCGGATCACCGCAAAGCCGTCGGCGGCCAGGCGCTCGGCCAGCTGGGTGTAGGTTTCGTAGGCGCAGGTGCCTTCGTAGCCGACCGGGCGGCACAGCACCACACCGGTGGCCCGCTGGGGCGCGCTGGGGGCGTGGTACCAGCCAAAGCAGCGTGTCTGCGTGGCACCGAAGGCGATCGGTACCGCGCCTGGAGCGCTATGGCTTGCGTCGTTGTGAGCCATAGACTCCCTCATGATTTTGTGCGGTCACGCATGCAAACAATTTTCAGTATAGGTTCGCCCGCCCGGCGCATCGCGGCACGGTTGGCCGCCGAGCGGCGGGGGCGCAGTAGCATCGATCCAACAAGCAAGGCACAGGAGCAGGCATGAAAGCGGTATTCAACGGCGTGGTGGTGGCCGAGAGCGACGACACGGTGGTCGTCGAGGGCAACCACTATTTTCCCGAGACGGCCTTGAAGCGCGAGTACACGAGCTTTTCGAACCACCGCACCAGCTGTGCATGGAAGGGCCAAGCTCGCTACCTCAGCCTGCTGGTCAACGGGGAACTGAACAGCGACGCCGTCTGGTATTACCCGGAGCCCAGCGAGGCCGCTGCGCAGATCAAGAACCGTGTGGCCTTCGGCCGCGGGGTGCAGATTGTCGAGTAAAGCCGCGCCGCGGTGGATCCCCTGTCGCTGACCTTGGTCCATCGGCGCCGGCTGCGCGAGGTCTGGCGCTCGGCCGGCTGGCCCTGTCAGGACCTGGTCGAGGTCGAATTGCTGGCCGCCGGCTGGCTCGAACGCCRCAGCGACCCGCACGGCCGCGAGACGCTGCGCGTCACCGACGCCGGCATCCAGGCGCTGGCCGCGACGCTGCAGCGCAACCGGGCCGCGCGCGACGCCCACGAGGCGCTGGTGGCACGGATCGCGGTCGAGATGCAGCGCGCCGGCCGCGTCGTCTGGCGCGGTTTGAGCTTGCGCGCCCCGGTGGCAGACCAGCTGCAGGGCCCGGACGGCCAGGTGCTGCCGGTGACCCGCTGGGCGATGGCGATGCCGGATGTCTATTCGATCCGCCACACCACGGTCGAGGACTATGTCGAGCCGATCGTGCACGAGGTCAAGGTGCGGCGTGCCGACCTGCTGGGCGACCTGAAGCGGCCGGCCAAGGGCGAGGCCTACCGCGCGCTGTGCGGCGAATGCTGGTACGTGCTGAAGGCCGGCATCGGCGAGGCCGACGAGGTGCCCGAGGTCTACGGCGTGATGCTGGCGCACCCGGTGGCCGGCGCGTCGGAAAGCGCCGGCCTGGCCTTCGGGGCGCTGGAGGTCGTGCGGCCGGCGCCGAAGCGGGCTTTCAGGCTGCCGTTCAGCGTCTGGATGGCGCTGGCACGGGCCAATGCCGAGCCGGCGGACGAGGAGTCGCCGCAAGGCCGGCTCGGGGCGCCTGAAATTGATCAACCATGATCGACAGGTGCCGGGCGGCCGCCTGCGAAGCAGTGCGGCCTGTCGCACAATCGTCGGCTGTTGACGCTGCCTGCGTGCCGTGACCCACCGGCTGACTCGCAGGTGCCTGGCCCCATCACCGGAGATCCCTGTGCCTGCCATTGCTTCTTCGTCCCTTCTTGTTCGCGCCGTTTCGGCCGCCTGCATCACCCTCGCGGCCTTGAGCGCCGCGCCGGCCTGGGCCACCGTAGCCAGCGGGCCTCAGGTCGCCTGGCAACCGGCGGCAGCCGATGCCGACATCGAGAAGGCCTTCGCCCAGGGCAAGGCCGAGGGCAAGCCGGTGCTGGTGTACTGGGGCGCCAAGTGGTGCCCGCCATGCAACCAGCTGAAGGCGACGCTGTTCAACCGGCAGGATTTCATCGAGCGCTCGAAGAGCTTCGTCGCTGTCAGCATCGACGGTGACCTGCCGGGTGCGCAGAAGCTGGGTGCGCGCTTCAAGGTGCGCGGCTACCCGACGCTGATCCTGTTCAACACCGACGGTGCCGAGATCACCCGCCTGCCCGGCGAAGCCGACGCACCGGCGGTGATGAACGTGCTGCAGATGGGCCTGGCCGGTGGTCGCCCGGTCAAGACGGTGCTGACCGAGGCCAAAGCCGGCAAGCCGGTGACGGCCAACGAATGGCGCATGCTGGCCTTCTACTCGTGGGACACCGACGAAGCCCAGCTGGTGCCTGAAGCTGAACGCGCGCCGCTGCTGGCGCAACTGGCCGGCAGCTGCCCGGCCAACGAGACCGAGACAGCGACCCGGCTGCTGCTGAAGGCGCTGGTCGGCCAGGCCGAGCTCGAGCCGAATGCCAAGCCGGCCATCAAGGTCGACGCAGCAATGCGCGATCGGATCAAGAAGCTGCTGGCCGACCCGGCGGCCACGCGCAGCCAGATGGACGCGGTGGTGAACTACGCGCCCGAGCTGGCCAAGTCGCTGGCGCCGACCGCTGGGCCTGACCGCCAGGCGATGGTGGCGGCGCTCGACGCGGCGCTGGTGCGTCTGCAAGGCGATGCCACGTTGTCGCGCGCCGACCGCATGTCGGCACTGATCGGCCGGGTCGACCTGGCGCGGCTGGAGCAGCCGAAAGAGACGCTCAAGCCGAAGCTGCCCGAGACCCTGGTCAAGCAGGTGCGTGAGGAAGCGGCGCGTGCCGACCAGGAGGTCACCGAAGGCTACGAGCGCCAGGCTGTGATCACCTCGGCTGCCCACCTGCTGGGCGAAGCCGGGCTGTGGAAGGACAGCGATGCGCTGCTGCAGGCCAGCTTGCCGAAAAGCCACTCGCCTTATTACCTGATGAGCCAGCTCTCCGGCAACGCGAAGAAGCAGGGCCGCAAGGCCGAGGCGCTGAGCTGGTCGGAGCAGGCCTTCAACAAGAGCGAAGGCCCGGCTACGCGCCTGCAATGGGGTGCGAGCTACGTCGCCACGCTGGTCGAACTGGCACCGCAGGACGAAGCCAAGATCGAGAAGACGGTGGCGCAGCTGATCCGCGAGGCCGATGGCCAGCAGGGCGCGTTCTACGAGCGCAGCGCGCGCTCGATGCAAAAAGTTGGCGACAAGCTCGCGGCCTGGAACGCCAAGGGCCAGCACAAGGCGGTGGTCGAGCGCCTGCGCGCGCAGCTGACGCCGGTTTGCGCCAAGCTGCCGGCGGCCGACGAACAACGTGGCGCCTGCGACAAGGTGCTGAAGAAGGCCTGACGCCAGCGCAGGTTTCACCGGCCATGCCGATCGGTGCGCAGCCTGTCGCGCCGATCGGTCGGTTCATCGCATGGGAACTCGGCAGTGGTGGGGGGCGGCGAAGAATCGCGGCCATCCGAATCACTAACGAGGAGACTCCATGCCTTTGCCCACCCACCGGCGCGTTGCCGTTCGTGCGCTCGCCCTGTCGGCCTGTGCCGTAGCGGGCCTGGCCGCCACCTTGCCGGCCCAGGCCGACACGGCTCCGCCGAAATTTCCACTGCGCGATTTCTTTCGCAACCCCGAGAAGGCCTATTTCCGCCTGAGCGACGACGGCAGGTGGCTGGGCTTCATGCAACCGGCCGTGGGTGACGGTGGTGACGCGAAGCGGATGAACGTGTTCGTGCAGGCGCTCGAGGCGGGCAAGCCTGTGGGCGCCGCCCGCCAGCTAACCCGCGAGAGCGCACGCGACATCTCGATCTACCGCTGGAAGGGCAACGGCACGGTGCTCTACGAGAAGGACTTCGGCGGCGACGAAAACGTGCGCGTCGTGGCCGTCGATGTCGCGACCGGCAAGCTGACGCCGCTGACGCCCGACGGTGGCGTGCGCGCCGGCATCGTCAACGAACTGGTCGACGACCCGGAACACATCCTGGTCCAGCACAACCAGCGCAACAAGTCGGTCTTCGATGTCTACCGCGTCAACGTGCGCACCGGCGCCGCCACGCTGGTGGCCGAGAACCCCGGCAACATCGTCGACTGGACGGCCGACCACAGTGGGCGCGTGCGGCTGGCGGTGGCCAGCGACGGCGTCAACAACACGCTGCTGTACCGGGCGACCGAAGCCGATCCGTTCAAGCCGCTGTTCTCGACCGATTTCCGCACCCAGGTCGGCCCGACCTTCTTCGACTTCGACAACCAGCGCTTCTACGCACTCAGCAACCGCGGCCGCGACAAGACCGCGCTGGTGCTGATCGACCCGGCCAGGCCGGAGGCCGAGCAGGTCGTCTACGCGCACCCGAAGGTCGACCTGATGGGGGCGGCCTATTCGCAGAAACGCAAGGTGCTGACGCAGGCCGATTTCCAGGCCGAGAAGCCCGATCGCCATCTGTTCGATGCATCGATGAAGACGATCTACGACCGTCTGGAACGCCAGCTGCCGGGGCAGCAGATCATTCTGCAAAGCGCCAGCCGCAACGAGGACCAGTTCGTCGTGGCTTCGATGAGCGACCAGACGCCCGGTGCGCGCTACGTCTACGACGCGGCAAGCGACAAACTCAGCAAGCTGGGCGACATCAACCCGGCGCTGCCGGCGGCGCAGATGGCGCAGATGAAGCCGATCAGCTACACCGCGCGCGACGGCCTGGTGATCCCCGGCTATCTGACGCTGCCGCCKGGCCGGCCGGCGAAGAACCTGGCCTGCATCGTCAACCCGCACGGTGGCCCGTGGGCGCGCGACGGCTGGGGCTTCAACCCGGAGGTCCAGTTCCTCGCCAACCGCGGGTACTGCGTGCTGCAGATGAACTTCCGCGGCTCGACCGGCTACGGCCGCGAGTTCTGGGAGGCCAGCTTCGGCCAGTGGGGCCTGAAGATGCAGGACGACGTCACCGACGGCGCGAAGTGGCTGGTGCAGCAAGGCATTGCCGACCCGAAGCGCATCGGCATCTACGGCGGCAGCTACGGTGGCTACGCGACGCTGGCCGGCGTGGCCTTCACACCGGACCTGTACGCCGCGGCGGTGGACTATGTTGGCGTATCCAACCTGTTCACCTTCATGAAGACGATCCCGCCGTACTGGGAGCCGATGCGCCAGCAGTTCTATGCGATGGTCGGCAACCCGGAGGACGCGAAGGACAAGGAGCGCCTGACCGCGACCTCACCGGCGCTGCAGGCGCACAAGATCAAGACGCCGCTGTTCATCGCCCAAGGCGCGAAGGATCCGCGCGTCAACAAGGCTGAAAGTGACCAGGTGGTCGAAGCGCTGAAGAAGCGCGGCATCGAGGTGCAGTACCTGGTCAAGGACAACGAGGGCCACGGCTTCCACAACGAGGAGAACCGCTTCGAGTTCTATGCCGCGATGGAGTCCTTCTTTGCGCAGCACTTGAAGCCGTAGACGTTGGCCCCCACGCCCCCTCCCAGGGGCTGCCCCCCGAGGGGGCTCGCGCAGCGGACCGGCCAAGCCGGATCCGCGCACGCCACTTGAAGGCGGCGACTCCTTTGGAGCGCCGCATTCGGGACGGCTACTTGTTCAATCCTTCGGCTTCCATCGCGGCTTTGACGGCCGGGCGGGCGGCGACGCGGTCGCGGAACGCGTTGAGGTTCTTCAAGCTGCCCATGTCGACGCCGACGACCTTGCTCCAGCCGGACACGGTGAACAGGTAGGCGTCGGCGACGCTGAACTCGTCGCCGAGCAGGTATTGCTTGCCCTCGAGCTGGCTGTCGACCCACTGCAGGCGTTCGCTGATGCGGGCGCGATAGACCGCCTTGCCCTCTTCCGGCATCGCCGGGTTGAACAGCGGCGAGTAGCTCTTGTGCAGCTCGCTGGTGATGAAGTTCAGCCACTCCATCAGGCGGTAGCGTTGCATGCTGCCGGCCGGCGGGGCCAGCTTGGACGTCGGCGCTTGGTCGGCGATGTACTGCACGATGGCCGGGCCTTCGGTCAGGCGCTCGCCGTTGTCGAGCTCCAGCACCGGCACCTGGCCCTTGGGGTTGATCTGGTAGAAGTCGCTGCCGTCGGCCAGCTTCTTGGTCTTGGTCGAGGCCAAGGCCAGGTCGAAATTCAAACCGGCTTCGCGCAGCACGATGTGCGGTGACAGCGAACAGGCGCCGGGGCTGTAGTAGAGCTTCATGGTGTCTCCCGAGGGTTGAGGGCGAGGCGGCGATCATCGGCCCAAAGCCCAAGACCGGGGGACGGTCAGGGGCTTCGAAATCCCGCTAGGCAGAAAGACAGGCAGGGGGCGGCGGTCGCCCTCTGCTAGATTGCGCCGCATCCTTGCTCTGCTGATGCCCACCATGCCGCGTGCCGTCCTTGCCGAAGCCCAGATCCACCCTGCGGCGCGCGAGCGCATCGCCCAGCACCAGTCGGCCATCGTGGCCGAGGTGCAGCAGGCGGTGGCAGCCCATCCGGTCGTGGTGGTGGGCATGGCGATGAACCCGTTCCCGCGCAAGGCCAGGCGCTTGCTCGATGCGGCCGGCGTGGCCTGCCACTACATCGGCTACGGCAGCTACCTGAGCCAATGGCGTGCACGTAACGCGTTGAAGATGTGGACCGGCTGGCCGACCTTTCCGATGGTCTTCGTCCACGGGGTGTTGATCGGCGGTGCCGACGACCTTGGCAAGCTGATCGACAGCGGCGAGCTGAAGCGCCTGCTGACCCCGGCCTTGCCGGCGTGAATGGGGTCTGGGCGGGCGGCGCCGGCGGCCCGCGCGCTGGCGGCCGCCGTTCGTGCGTGTCACCCCGCGTTTCAACCGCCGCGGCGCCGGGGCGGCGCGAGTGCCTTCACAATCGCCGGCCATGAAGCAAGAACGAGCTGATTCCTTTCGCCGGCGATGGGGCTGGGGGCTGGTGGTGGTGGCGGCTGCCGCGGCGCTCGGCGTTGGACTGCCGGCCAAAGCGGCCGAGCCGACGCTCAGCCTGAAGCCGTGCCGCCTGAAGGGCGTTGAACACGAAGCCCAATGCGGTGTGCTGAAGCGCCCGCTGGACCCGGCACGCACCGACGGGCCGCAGATCGAGGTCCACTTTGCAGTGCTGCCGGCCATTGCCCGCAACAAGAAGCCGGACCCGGTGCTGTTTTTTGCCGGCGGGCCAGGGCAGAGCGCGATCGGCCTGGCCGGGCCGGTGTCACACGTGCTGACGCGTTTTCTGAACCGGCGCGACGTGATCCTGATCGATCAGCGCGGCACCGGCCGTAGCGCGCCGCTGAACTGCGAGCCCGAGGCGCCGACGAGGCCGCTGGCCGATAGCATCAGCCAGACCCGCCAGGCCGCCGTGCTATTGGCCTGCCGCGATGCGCTGCAGAAGCTGCCTTACGGCGACCTGCGCCAGTTCACGACGACGATCGCGATGGCCGACGCGGACGCGGTGCGCCGTGCGCTCGGTGCCGACAAGGTGAACGTGATGGGCGGCTCCTACGGCACCCGGGCGGTGCTCGAGTACATGCGCCAATTTCCCGCCAGCGTGCGGCGCGCGGTGCTCGACGGCGTCGCGCCGCCGGACATGGCCTTGCCTGGCTCCTTCTCGCCCGATGCCCAGCGCGCGTTCGATGCGCTGCTGGCCGCCTGCGAAGGGCCGCAGGCCGATCCAACCTGCCGCCAGCGCTACCCCGGCCTGCGCGCCCAATGGACGGCGGTGCTGGCTGCGATGCCGCGCGAGGTGGTGGTGCCGCACCCGGTGACCGGACGCGATGAGCGCTTCACGCTGACGCGCGACATGCTGGTCGGCCTGGTCCGCCTGCCTTTGTATGCACCGTCGCTGGCTTCGGCGCTGCCGTTCGCGATCAGCGAGGCGGCGGCCGGGCGCTACGGTGCCATTGTCGGCCTGGCGACCTCGATGGGCGGCAACAGCCGCGGGCTGGACCTGGCGATGGGCATGCACTTCTCGGTCGTCTGCGCCGAGGACATGCCGCGCCTGGGCAAGACCGGCGACAAACCGGGCGGCGATTTCGGCGACGCCGCCTTGGTGCTGTACCGCGATGCCTGTGCCATCTGGCCCAAGGGCAATGTGCCGGCCGCTTTCTACACGATGCCACCGGCCCAGGCGCCGACCTTGCTGATGTCCGGCGGTGACGACCCGGTGACGCCACCGCGCCATGGCGAGCGGGTCGCGCAGGCGCTGGGGCCCAACGCGCGCCACGTCGTCGTGYCGCATTCCGGCCACGGCGTGATGGCGCTGGGCTGCATGCGTGACGTGATGTACCGCTTTGTCGACACCGAGGAAGACGCCCAGGCGCTGGCCGCCGTGCTGGACGAAGCCAAGTGCGCGACCCAGCTGCCGCGCCCGCCGGCGTTCGCAATGCCCAGCCCGCCGGCGGCCTCGGCCCCGCCGGCCCCGACGCCGCCGGCCTCGGCCCCGGCCCCGCATGTCCGCCCGGGCCCTGACGACGCGCCCTCCTCGAAAGCCGACCGATGATCGAAGTCGAACAACTGGCCAAGCGCTTCGTCCACGGGCGCGGCAAGAAGGCGCGCGAAGTGCGCGCGGTGGATGGTGTGAGCTGGCGCGCCGAAGACGGCCGCATCACCGGCCTGCTCGGCCCCAATGGCGCCGGCAAGACGACGACGTTGCGCATGATGGCCGCGCTGATCGCACCGGACACCGGGCGGGTGCGCGTCGATGGCATCGACGTGGCGGCCGAGCCGATGGCGGCGCTGGCGCGCATGGGGGTGCTGTCGGATGCGCGGGGCTTGTATCCGCGGCTGACGGCGCGCGAGAACATCGTCTACTACGGCCGACTGCATGGCATGAGCAATGCGCAGGCCAGTGCCCGCGCCGACCATCTGGCCAAGGTGCTGGAGATGACGGCTTTGCTCGACCGCCGCACCGACGGCTTCAGCCAAGGCGAGAAGATGAAGACCGCGCTGGCGCGCGCACTGGTGCACAACCCGCCCAACATCATCCTCGACGAGCCGACCAACGGCCTGGATGTGTTGGCGACCCGTGCGCTGCGCGACGCGTTGCGCCGGCTGCGCGATGACGAGGGCAAGTGCATCGTCTTCTCGACCCACATCATGCAAGAGGTCGAGCGGTTGTGCGACCACGTCGTCGTGATCTCGCACGGCCACACGGTGGCCGAGGGCACGGTGGCCGAGCTGTCGGCGCGCACCGGACACAGCGATTTTGAAGAGGCCTTCGTGGACCTGGCGTTCACGCCGACCGAACGCCACGATGCCGGTGAACTGGCCGAGGAGAAGACAGCATGATGGCCCGATCTGCCTGGGCGGTTTTCTGCAAGGAGCTGACCGACGCGCTGCGCGACCGGCGCACGCTGCTGACGGTGTTCCTCAGCTCGGTCGCGATGGGCCCGCTGGTGTTGGTGCTGATCTCGACGCTGGTGTCGGACATCGAAAAGCGGGCCGATGCCCGCGAGCTGACCGCGGTCGGTTTGGACCAGGCGCCGACGCTGCGCAACTACCTGCTGCGCCAGACCTACACGCTGCAGGTCGCGCCGCCGGACTATGAGAAGCAGCTGAAGGACAGCAAGCTGGGCGACCCGGTGCTGGTGGTGCCGGCGAGCTTCGAGAACGACCTCGCGCGGGGCGAGACGCCGGTGGTCGAGATCATCAGCTCGAGTGCCAACCAGCGGGCCCAGAGCGGCGTCGGTCGCCTGAGCCGTCTGATCGAAGGGTTCAACCGCGAACAGGGCACGCTGCGGCTGGCAGTGCGTGGCGTCGCGCCGAGTGCGATGGAGGTGGTCGAGATCGACGAGCGTGACCTCGCCAACCCGGCGACGCGGGCCGCCCAGCTGACCAGCATGCTGCCGTTCTTCGTGCTGATGGCGGTGCTCTACGGCGCCTTGAACGCGGCACTGGACACGACGGCCGGCGAGCGCGAGCGCGGGTCGCTCGAGCCACTGCTGATGAACCCGGCGCCGAGGCTGGCGCTGGTGATCGGCAAGTGGGGCGCGGTGTCGGTGGTTGGCATGCTGATCGCAGTGCTGTCCTCGTTCAGTTTCCTGCCCGGCCAGTGGCTGCTGAAGAGCGAGACCTTGGCGGCGATGTTCCAGTACGGCCTGACCGAGGCGACCGCCTTCCTGGCGCTGCTGCTGCCGCTGGCGGGCGCGTTGTCGGCATTGCTGATGGCGATCGCGATCCGCTGCAAGAGCTTCAAGGAAGCGCAGGCCAATGCGACGGTGGTCGTGCTCGGCGTTTCGCTGCTACCGATGATGACGCTGTTCAACCAGGACGGCGAGAAGCCCTGGCACCTGTGGGTGCCGGCGCTGGCGCAGTCGACGCTGATGGCGCGGGTGCTCAAGGGCGAGCCGATCAACGCCTGGGACATGGCGGTGCCGGCGATTGGCAGTGCGCTGCTGGCGGTCGTGTGCCTGGCCTTCCTGGCACGGCAGTTCACGAAGGCGGCGGTGCGGTGACCGTGGCCGCGGCGGGTGGGCAGGTGGCCAGCGTGTCACCGCACCCGTTGCGCTTCGCGTTGCTGATCCTGCCGTTCGGCGTCAGCAACGGCTTCCTGACGGTGACGATGGCCTGGCTGCTGAACGCGGCCGGTGTGCCGCCGACCGAGGTGGCGGGGCTGATCGCGCTGAGTTATTTGCCGCACACCTGGAAATTCTTCTGGGCGCCGGTGATCGACCTGAGCTGGCAGCGCCGTTATTGGTATGTGCTGGGCGGTGTGGTCTGCGCGGCCGGCACCTGGGCCACCGGGGCCTTGCCGCTCACGGCGGCCGGCCTGCCATGGATGAGCGTCGCCGTGCTGGTCACCAATCTGGCGGCGACCGTGCTGGGCATGTCGGTCGAGAGCCTGATGGCCCATGCGACGCCCGAGCAGGCCAAGGGCCGGGCGGCGGGATGGTTCCAGGCCGGCAACCTGGGCGGCCTGGGGGTCGGCGGCGGTGCCGGGTTGTGGATGGTGCAGTCGCTGGGGCTGTCACCGGCCGGGGCGGCCATGGCGCTGGGGGCGGCATGCGCTCTTTGTGCTTTTGCGCTCTGGGGGCTGCCCGAGCCGCCGATCGATGCAGCGAGGGGCTCTGCGCGTGTGGGTTGGTCCAAGGCTTGGGCCGTGGCGTGGGTCAGGCTGCGCGAGACCGCGCGCGACCTGTGGGTGGTGGCCCGCTCGCGGCGCGGCGCCTTGGCAATCCTGATCTGTTTCTTGCCCATCGGCAGCGGCGCGGCCGGCAACCTCTGGTCCGTCGCGGCCGGCAGCTGGCAGGCCTCAGCCAACACGGTGGCGCTGGTTAGCGGCACCTTGGGTGGCGTGGTGTCGGCCTTCGGCTGCCTGTTCGGCGGCTTCATCTGCGATCGCCTGAACCGACAGCGGGCCTACTGCCTGTTTGGCGTCGTGATGGTGACGGTCGCCTTGTCGATGGCCTTTACGCCGCGCAACGAAGCGAGCTTCGTGCTGCACGCGCTGCTCTACGCCTTCACCCAGGGCCTGACCTACGCTGGCTTCTCGGCCGTGGTGCTGGAGGCGATTGGCAAGGGCGCGGCAGCGACCAAGTACAACCTGCTCGCATCTTTGTCGAACATGCCGATCGCCTGGGTCACGCTGGTCGATGGCTGGGCCTTTGAACACCACGGGCCGCCGGCGTTGCTGCTCGCCGATGCGGCCACCGGCGTGGCCGGGTTGCTGGTGTTCGGGCTGGTGGCGGTCTGGGTGGGCCGGCGACGGGGTTAGGGTGGGTCGGTGTTCAAGCGCCCGTCACGCCGCTTGAACCGCCCGCCAAACTTCGTCTTGCCACGGCAGCTGGCAGACCAGCCGGCTCAAATGCAGTGCCGATTCGCGGGCCGCCAGCAACTCGCCGTGTTCGCCGACCAGGCGCAAGTTGGTCACCACGCACAGTGGATTGGCCATCGCGACGACGCCGTCGGCGATCTGGACCCAGTCCCAGGCGAGACCGGCCTGGCCCTCGTCGAAGTACTCGCTCCACACGGTTTGGCCCGCGCAGGGCGAGCTTCGGCTGCCCGAGGTGGTCACCCGAGTGCCCAAGTGGACAAATCTTGCCTTACGCTTGGCGCTGGCCTGACAGAAAATGGCGGGCCAGGCGTAAAGCGCCCAGGGGGGTGGCATGGAGACGCAAGAGGTCGTGTGCATGTTGGCCTTCTTCTTCGTCCGAACAGCCCGAAGTCTGGAGATGTCGTGTTGCACCGGCTAGCTGTCAATCCTGTCAGGGTGTTGTGATGAGTGGCACCATGCTGAGCCACAGTTTTCTGTCGATCATGGAGGCGAGGTCGATAGACGACTTTCGCTCTCAAGTGATACGTTTCGCGACCGACTTGGGCTTCAAGTACGTGTCGGCGCTGACGGTGGTCGACCATTCGTTGACGCGCTCGGACTTTGTCGGCGTCGACAACATGCCTGCGGACTATCGCCAGGCGGGCGCGTCGGCGGTCGACACTCACCGGCGCGATCCGGTCATGCAGCATTGCAAGCGGGGCGCGGTGCCCATTGTTTGGGACCAGGAAACCTATCTCCGCAATGGCGCCATCGATCTATGGGAAGAGCAGGCCGCCTTCGGCTATCGGGCTGGCATTGCGCTGGCGCTCCACTTGCCGGAAGGGCGTCATTTCATGCTGGGTGTGGACCGTGACCAGCACTTGCCGAAGCAACCCGGGGAGCTGACCCGCATGGTGGCGGATTTGCAGCTGTTCGCCGTGCATGCGCAGGACACGGCGCTGCGTCTGTTCGTGCCGGCTGAGCAGTTGGTCGAGACACCGTCACTGACCCCTCGAGAACTCGAAGCGCTGCGCTGGACGATGGAAGGCAAGACCGCCTGGGAGGTCGRCAGCATCCTTGGCATCAGTGAGCGCACGGCGGTGTTGCACATCCAGAACGCGATGCGCAAGCTGGGTTCGGTCAACAAGCACCAGGCGGTGCTGAAGGCGCTCAGGCTCGGGCTCATCCACTGACGAGCCCGGCGCTGGTGACAGGCGGTTACCGGCACCTGTAAGAGTTGACAGTGTTCGAAAAAGGGGCCGATTGCTTCAATGGCGGCACGCGCTGAGTTCAGCGTATTACCCGCCCGGAGTCCCCATGAAGCAAGCCCTGTTGTCCCTGATTCGCCCCGTGTTGCGTCGTCCGGTGGCCGAGCCTGTGCCGGCTGTTGGGGTGCGAGAACTCGACCGCGCTGAATTGCGCTTGGTCGGTGGTGGCCCCGATACGGACTTGCCCAGGACGGGCTGGTAAGCACGCCGCCGCCCATGCCATTTGTGACGCGTCCACGCATGACGGGGCGCGCCAACTGACCTAACCCAATCCCTCCACAACCAGCGTCAGGCTTGTTGGTAGCACCTTAGGGTGTCGCTCTCAGGTTTGGCTTGGTTGACTTTCTAGGTGCTGGCGGCGTTCCGCCGTCAGCACCTCTTTTTTTGGCTGCGAGGGTTGCAGGTTGTGGTCAGCGGCCAGATGTCGGAGCGACACGAAGGCGTCGTGCCGGCGTGCTCGGCGCCAGTGGCCTAACGTGAATGTGTGATGGCTTCGGTTGAATGTGAGAAGCGATTAGCCAGGCGTGCCGGACCCGGGATGGGTCTGCACCTCCAACTGCGTCAGCCAATGCATCGCGTGGACGCGATCAGGCCCGCACATCGCCGTTGACGGTTGCAGCGATCCGCACACCGCCGGYCGTCGGGGGTCGCCGAACAAGCGGCAGCGCAAATCCTCATCCAATTGAACGCAGGGCACACCGGCCGGCTTGCCGTCGGGCATGCCGGGGATCGGGCTGGAGATCGACGGGGCGATGCAGCAGGCGCCGCAGCCAGGGCGGCAGGCCGGGGGAGCGGCGGTGGTCATCTCGGGCATTTTCTTTGTGCGGGCGATGGGTTGGTGTGGTTGATGTGTGCATTTACTTGCATCATTCGACGGTTGGCGGGATTCTTCCGGGGTGGGTTGATCGCCGCGTTCCGTGACGCCAAGGTGGACCCTCTTTAAAATCAACACCTTGCGCGCGAGTCCGCGCTCGTCCCCGTGATTGGAAGCGCCCGTGCTTTATCCCCAGGAATTTGACGTCATCGTGGTCGGTGGTGGCCACGCCGGCACCGAAGCGGCTTTGGCCGCCGCCCGCATGGGAAGCGCCACGCTGCTGCTGACCCACAACATCGAAACGCTGGGCCAGATGAGCTGCAACCCGTCGATCGGCGGGATCGGCAAGGGCCACCTGGTCAAAGAGGTCGATGCGCTGGGTGGGGCGATGGCGCTGGCCACCGACGAGGCGGGCATCCAGTTCCGCATCCTCAATTCGAGCAAGGGGCCTGCCGTGCGGGCCACGAGGGCCCAGGCCGACCGCGTGCTCTACAAGGCGGCGATCCGCCGCCGGCTGGAGAACCAACCGAATCTTTGGATCTTTCAGCAGGCGGTCGACGACCTGATGGTCGAGGGCGACCGGGTGGTCGGCGCGGTGACACAGGTCGGCATCCGGTTTCGTGCGCGTACCGTGGTGCTGACCGCGGGCACTTTCCTCGACGGGCGTATCCACGTCGGCCTGCAGAACCACAGCGGCGGTCGGGCAGGCGACCCGCCGGCGGTCAGTTTGTCGGCCCGGTTGAAGGAGCTGAAGCTGCCGCAGGGTCGGTTGAAGACCGGCACGCCGCCGCGCATCGACGGCCGCTCGATCGACTTTTCGTTGTTGGCCGAGCAGCCCGGCGATCTCGACCCGGTGCCGGTGTTCAGCTTCATGGGCACCGCCGCGATGCACCCGCACCAGGTGCCGTGCTGGATCACCCACACCAGTGCCCAGACCCACGAGATCATCCGCTCGGGTTTCGACCGCAGCCCGATGTTCACCGGCGTCATCGAAGGGGTGGGGCCGCGCTACTGCCCGAGCATCGAGGACAAGGTCAACCGCTTCGCCGACAAGGACAGCCACCAGATCTTCCTCGAGCCTGAAGGCCTGACGACGAACGAGTTCTACCCGAACGGCATCTCGACCTCGCTGCCGTTCGACGTGCAGCTGGCCGCTGTGCGCTCGATGCCGGGGCTGGCCAACGCCCACATCCTGCGGCCGGGCTACGCGATCGAGTACGACTACTTCGACCCGCGCGAGCTGAAGAGCAGCTTCGAGACCCGGGCCATCGCCGGGCTGTACTTCGCCGGCCAGATCAACGGCACGACCGGCTATGAAGAGGCGGCGGCGCAAGGTTTGTATGCCGGCGTCAATGCCGCCCGTGCTGCCCGCAACGAAGAGCCGCTGTCGCTACGGCGCGATCAGGCTTACCTCGGGGTGCTGGTCGACGACCTGGTGACCAAGGGTGTGACCGAGCCGTACCGCATGTTCACCAGCCGGGCCGAGTTCCGGCTGCAGCTGCGTGAAGACAACGCCGACGCCCGCCTGACCGAGACCGGCCGCGCGCTGGGCTTGGTCGACGATGAGCGCTGGGCGGCCTTCAACCGCAAGCGCGACGCGCTGGCCCGCGAAGCCGAGCGCCTGCGCTCGACCTGGGTCCATCCGAGCATCCTGCCGGCGGCTGCGGCCGAAGCGGTGCTGGGCAAGGCGATTGAGCGCGAGTACAGCCTGGCTGACCTGCTACGCCGACCGGGCATCGGGTTCGACCAAGTGGCAGCGCTGGCGGCCGTGGCGAAACCGGAGGCTGGTGTTTCACGTGAAACCTTGCGCGCCGAGTTTGGCAACGAACTGGCAGACGTCTTGATCGAGCAGCTGGAAATCTCGGTCAAGTACGCCGGCTACATCGACAAGCAAGTCGGCGAGGTCGAACGCTCGCTGGCCTACGAAAGCCTGGCGCTGCCGGCCGAGCTGGACTATGGCCAGGTCAYGGCGCTGAGCTTCGAGGTGCGCCAGAAGCTGAACCGCCACCGCCCGGAAACGCTGGGCCAGGCCGCCCGCATTTCGGGCGTGACGCCGGCGGCGATCTCGCTGCTGCTGGTCCACCTGAAGAAGAAACGCTTCGCCGGCTTCCATTCAGTGGCCGAGCCGGCGGCTGCGAACGACGGGTCCAGCGAAGCGGGGCAGGGCGGCGCGTCGGACGCAGGCTTGCCGGGAAAGGTCGACGCCGCGTGACCGCGGTCTCTGCGCCAGTCCGAGCCGCCTGCCTGTTTGTCGTTCCATTCACTTCCGGTCTGCGCGTCGTTCGTCGGGCGCGATGGCCTGCCTACCCCTGAGTCGCATCTGTCGTGACCTCTGCTCCCCACCATCCCCTTGCCGATGATCTCCTGCGCGGTCTCGACGCGCTTGGGCTCGAACTCTCGGCGCCCACCCAGGCCCAGCTGCTGCGCTACCTGGACCTGATCGCGCACTGGAGCCGGGTCTACAACCTGACCGCCGTTCGTGAGCCGGCGGCGATGCTGACCCAGCACCTGCTGGACTGCCTGGCCATCGTGCCGCCATTGCGGCGTCAACTGGGCGAAGCAGGGCAGGGCGGTGCGGGGTTGCGGGTGCTGGATGTCGGCAGCGGTGCCGGCCTGCCCGGGGTGGTGCTGGCGATCTGCGAGCCGGGTTGGCAGGTGACTTGCGTCGATGCCGTGGCGAAGAAGGCCAGTTTCATCCGGCAGGTGGCGGCTGAACTGGGCTTGCCGAACCTGCGCGCTAGTCATCAGCGGGTCGAGTCGATGGCCGGCGAAACCTTTGGCCTGATCACTTCACGGGCCTTCGCAACGCTCGCCGACTTCGTGAACCTGACCCGCGAGCGCCTGGCCCCGGGCGGCCGCTGGGCCGCAATGAAGGCGCATCTGGCGCCCGACGAACGCGAAGGCGTTCCGGCCGATGTCGAACTGTTTCACGTGGAACCTTTGGTTGTTCCGGGCTTGGACGCGGCCCGATGTTTGGTGTGGATGCGGCCGGTCACCAAAGCCTGATCGGGCGAATTTCACTATCCACCGGCCGTCCCCAGCGAATCCACCGACCTGCCCACAGCCTTGTCCACAGGCCCAGCGATTGGCGTATGCCATCCGTAGGGGTCTTCAAGCGACAATCTGCCATGCCCCGAATCTTCTGCATTGCCAACCAAAAGGGCGGCGTCGGCAAGACGACGACCTGTGTCAATCTGGCCGCCGGCCTGGCGCGGGTCGGCCAGCGGGTGCTGCTGGTCGACCTCGATCCGCAGGGCAATGCGACCATGGGTTCGGGCGTCGACAAGCGCACGCTCGAATCGAGCGTCTACGACGTGCTGCTGGAAAGCGCCAGCGTCGCCGAAGCGCGGATCCGGTCGGAGCAGGGCGGCTACGACGTGCTCGGTGCGAACCGTGAACTGGCCGGCGCCGAGATCGAGCTGGTCGCGCTGGAGCACCGCAACGAGCGACTACGCCGGGCCTTGAAAGCGGCCGAGGTCGACTACGACTTCGTGCTGATCGACTGCCCGCCCAGCTTGAGCCTGCTGACGTTGAATGGCCTGTGCAGCGCGCATGGGGTGATCGTGCCGATGCAGTGCGAGTACTTCGCGCTCGAGGGCCTGACCGACCTGGTCAACACCATCAAGCAGGTGCATGCCAACCTGAACCGCGACCTGCAGCTGATCGGGCTGCTGCGCGTGATGTTTGACCCCCGCATCACCTTGCAGACCCAGGTCAGCGACCAGCTGAAGGCGCACTTCGGCGACAAGGTGTTCAACACCGTGATCCCGCGCAATGTGCGCCTGGCCGAAGCGCCCAGCTACGGCCTGCCCGGCGTCGTTTTCGACCCGGCAGCCAAGGGGGCGCAGGCCTTCATCGACTTCGCGCGCGAGATGGTCGCGCGGGTCGGCAGCAGCGCTGCGACCGCCACGCCGGTCTGACTTCAGCGGGCAGGGCCCAGACCGCCTGGGCCTCCCTAAGTTTGCTGAAATTTGCCTGTGGGCACTTCGGCAACAATTTGCCCGGTCCATCCGGGCCAGAACCCTAAAACTCACAGGGATCACTTCTTTGAAATCGACCTCGACCGAGCCCCTTTCCGAAACATCGAACCAGGGTGCCACCACCGGCACCCGCTCGACCCACCGCCTGGCCACGCTGTTCGCAATCGCCGCGTTGACGGCGACGCTGGGCGGCTGCGGCGGTGGTGGCGGCGATGGTGGCACCACGCCGTTTCCACCCCCGCCGCCTCCGCCCCCGCCCGCTGCCGATGATTCGGCGCAGGTCTGCGCACCGACCAACCCGTACCGCGGCGATGCGCTGGATCCGACGAAGGTGGGCACGCTGGCCAATGAAAAGGCCTGGCTGCACAGCTACATGAGCGACGCCTACCTCTGGACCAGCGAGATGCCCAGCGTCGACGCCGGCAATGCGTTGTTCAGCAACACTTCGGACGTCTACGGCTCGCTCGACCACTACTTCAAGGCTCTGAAGACGCCGAACCACACGGCCTCGGGCAAGCTGCGCGACGAGTTCAGCTTCACCTACCCGACCAAGGCCTGGAACGACCTGATCAACTCGGGTTCGACCTCCGGCTACGGGATCGAGTGGCACGCCGACTCCTGGAACAGCACGCCGCGTGGCATCCGGATCGCCTACGTCGAGCCCGGTTCACCCGCCAGCACGGCTGGCCTGCTGCGCGGCGACCTGCTGGTCAGCGCCGATGGGGCCAGCGCGGACAGCATGACCCAGTCGGGCATCGACACGCTGAACGCCGCGCTCTTCCCGAGCGACAACGGCCAAACCCACAGCTTCACCGTCAGCCGCACCGGCAGTGGCACGCTCAGCAAGAGCGTGACCAGTGCGACGATCACCAAGCAGCCAGTGCCGACCACGATGGTGATCGACAACGCCGGCAGCAAGGTCGGCTACGTCGTCTTCAACGACCACATCGCCAGCTCCGAGCAGAAACTGATCGACGCGGTCAACACGCTGAAGGCGGCGGCCGTCACCGACCTGGTGCTGGACCTGCGCTACAACGGCGGCGGTTACCTCTACCTGGCCAGCGAATTGGCCTACATGATCGCTGGCAGCAGCCGCACCAACGGCAAAGTGTTCGAGCAGCTGCAGTACAACAGCAAGCGTAGCGACGAGACCAACAGCGACGACGCCAAGACGCCGTTCTTCAGCTCGTCATGCATCCTCGATGCGAACTTCAACTGCTCGAACCAGCAGCCGCTGCCGACGCTGAACCTGTCGCGCGTCACGGTCATCACGACCAACGGGACCTGCTCGGCCAGCGAAGCCATCATCAACGGGCTGCGCGGTGTCGACGTCGACGTCCGTGTGATCGGCGGCACGACCTGCGGCAAGCCCTATGGCTTCACCGCCAAGGACAACTGCGGCATCTCGTACTTCCCGATCGAGTTCAAGGGCATCAACGCCAAGGGCTATGGCGACTACGCCGACGGCTTCACCGCGACCTGCCCGGCCAGCGACGACTACGACCACGCCATGGGTGACACCGACGAAGGCATGCTGAACGCGGCGCTGTACAACCTGCAGCACAACGCTTGCAGCTTGGCTGCTGCGCAAACCGCGCGCCGCTCGGCCCTGGGGCTGAGCCCGCACGCCCAGCCGCGCCTGTTGCGTGGCCCGGAGCGTGAAAGCCGGATCGTGATCCCGCGCCGCTGAAGGCGCAACGACTTGGCGGGGGCAGGCAGCTGCCGCCGCCGTCACCCCCGGGGGCTCGGTCTTACAAACCGAGCCCTTCGTCTTTGCCGAGGTGCACGTTCATCGCCTGCACCGCCGCTCCGCTGGCACCCTTGCCGAGGTTGTCCAGCCGGGCGATCAGGATGGCCTGGCGCTCATGGGCGAAAACGAAGATGTCGACCAGGTTGGTGCCGTTGCAAGCTTGGACGTCGAAGAAGCCGTTCTCCAGCGTCGTCGGGTCCGACAGCGGCCTCACCCGAATGAAGCGCTCGTGCGAATAGTGGGCCGACAGCGCGTCGTGCAGTTGGGCGCCCGTCGCCATGCCTGGTAACTGCGATAGATGCAAGGGCACACTCACCGCCAGACCCTTGTAGAAAGGGCCAACGATCGGCATGAATACCGGCGTGGTGTGCAGCCCGGTGTGGGCCTTCATCTCGGGCAAATGCTTGTGTTGCAGGCCCAGGCCATAGGGCCGCGGCGCTTCGAGCGTGCGGTCGCCACCGGCTTCGTACTGCTCGATCATCTTCTTGCCGCCGCCGGAGTAACCGGTGATGGAGGTCGCGCTGACCAGGGTGTCGGCCGGTACCAGCCCGGCGTCGACCAGCGGCCGCAGCAACAGGATGAACGCGGTCGAATGGCAGCCTGGGTTCGAGATGCGCTTGGACTGACGGATCAGGTCGCGCTGATCAGGAGCCAGTTCCGGCAGCCCGAAAGTCCAGCCCGGGGCCGTGCGGTGCGCGGTGCTGGCGTCGATCAGACAGGTGCGCGGGTTGCTGACCATCGCCGCTGCTTCGCGCGACGCAGCATCGGGCAGGCACAGGAAGGCGACGTCGGCCGCGTTCAACAGGCGCTCCCGCTCGGCCGCATCCTTGCGCTTGTCTGGATCAATCTTCAGCACCTCGATGTCACCACGCATCGCGAGGTACTCGTGGATGCGCAAACCGGTGGTGCCTTCCTGGCCGTCGACGAACACGCGGGTGGTCATGGCAGTCCTTGTTGTGTTGAGTACGGTCGGCCGCCGACGCCGGCGGCCCCAAAATCAGGGGAATCCCTGAAGCATACGGCAAGCCCCCGGGCTGCGACGCATGAACCCGAACCTCCACGATGTACGAGTGCTGCTGCTGCCCGGCTGGCTCGATTCCGGCCCCGGCCACTGGCAGACGCTGTGGGAAGAACAGTACGGCGACACCCGCGTGCAGCAAGCCGACTGGCAATGGCCACGCCGCGGCGACTGGATGGCGCGGTTGGAAGAGGTGCTGCTGGAAGACGACCGGCCCACGCTGCTGGCGGCGCACAGTCTGGGCTGCCACTTGGTGGCGGCGTGGGCGGCGCATTCGAAGCACACGGCCTGTGTGCGCGGCGCTTTACTGGTGGCACCGCCCGATCTCGACCAAGCCGATATGCCCGTTCAATTACATAACTGGCGGCCCGTGGTACGCCAGCGGTTGCCGTTTCCGGCGCGGGTGATCTACAGCAAGGACGATCCGTTCAGCGAGGCGGATGCGGCTGCGGCGATTGCGCTGGAGTGGGGCGGCCTATCTCTGTCCGTTGGCAACCGCGGGCATGTCAACGGCGATTCGGGGCTTGGTGCGTGGAACGAGGGCCGCCGACTGTTGACCGAACTGCTCGCGCCGAGCACCCGCCCCGCCCGCTAGCAATCCAACAGGCAGGGGGCGCCGAGCGTCAGTTCGCCGGGACCGATGCTGTGGTTTCGGCCGCCGACGCAGAAGGTGCCGGTTGGTCAGCCGGGCCCTGCTTTTCTGGCGCGGCGCCGCCGGCCGGTGAGATGACGGCAGAAAGGCGGCTGGACTTTTCCAGCCAATTGCCGATGTCGCTACCGATCGTTGTCGCGATCTTTTCCATCATCGGGCACGTGCCCGAGACCATGCCCATCAAGCTCTTGGTGGCCCGGCGGAAGTCACGTCGCGCTACCACACCGGCCGGCGAAACCACCTCGGCCCGGATCGTCATCGATTTGGCGCCACTCCAGCCGCCGCCGCCCAGTCCGAACATGTCCATCACCGACAGACGCAGGGCGCGTTGCTCTCCCGTCAACGGCGGCAATGTGGCGGCGGAACTGACCTTGGGGTAGTTGCGCTTGAGCTCTTCGATGACACGTTCACCGGTCATCTGACCGATCGCGCATTCCTTGGCGAGGTTCGAGGAAGCGATGAAAGACGCCAGTTCAACAGGCACCGTGACCGCGACCAGATCGACTGGGGATTCTGCAGCGTGCGTCGCGGACACGCAGGAAGCGAGGAGTGCAGGCGCCATGGCCCGGGCGAGGACGGCAGTCCAGTTCGTCGTCATGGTGTTGGTTCCCTCCGGAGATTCGACGATTGTCGGTCAGGTGCGGGCGCCACCGTCGGCGGCCAAATCGTCCACCGCCCACCAGCTCTCGCCGGCGGCTCGGGGATCGGGTGGAACAAACGACTTCAGTGCGACGGCTGACGCGTGACATGCCAGTACGTCTTCAGCCGAAGTCCTGCACCACGCGACCCACTCATCGGCAGGTTGGGCCGAGCGGATGCAAAGCTGCTGAAGTCGGCCCGGCGTCACGCCTTCGCCGCGGGCTTTCAGCCAAGCTTCCTTGATGACCCAAAGACGATGAAACCAGGTGACGCGTTCGCCTTGGGCCGTGCTGTTCCATTCGACGAGTTCAGCGGGCGAACCTATGCCTTGCATCAGCCCCTCGAGGTCCCGAGCCCGCCGTGGCGGCAGGGCCTCGATGTCGACGCCCACGGCATGGTCGCCTACTACACAAGCCACGCGATCGCCGCTGTGGCTGATCGACAGGTGAGGTGGGCCGCCGGGCAAGGATCCTGCGTTCGCCAGGCGGACCATGGGCGGTTCATCGGCCGAGCCGGAGATCGACCAGTCCCCGGGTCCAGTGCCAGGAAGCCAGCGGCACAACAAGGCCCGTGCCATCCACCGGCCGGCTACGAACTGGTTGCGCCGAGACTCCGCGTTCACCGCCGTGAGTCGAGCCTGTTCGGTCTCGCTCATCCAGTGGGCCGGAGGCGCTTGCTGCCGGCTCTGCCAATCAGAGACTGAACCAGTGCCCAGCAGGATGCGCGCACCGGGCCGGTTCATCGACGACCGCTCGCAGATTGCGTTACTTGCCTTGCGCCGGCGCGACGAGTTGCTCGGTCGCTCCCGTCGGGCCGCCTTCGGCCTTCGCGTAGTTTCGGATGATGTAGGCGCTGGCCATGTCGGCGGTGCGGGTGATCATCATGTTGTCGGCCACACCAAAGGCGAAGCCAGACCCGGCGCTGGCCCGTTGATAGAACTCGGCGTTGTCGATTTGTTTGCCCGTGGTCGCATCGGTTGCCTTGACCGTCATCCGGATGGTCGAGCTGCCCGCGAACGGACCGACCATGACGCGCGCCCCCACGCCGATGAAGCGAACCTCTTCGATGACCGGCTCGATGACCAGCTTGCGCCCGTTGTCTGGCCGCTTGTTCCACTCGGACAGCGAAGGTGCAAGACCCTTGTCCAGGTTCTCCTGCAGCTTGACGAGCACCTTCTGGTTCTCGCTGTTGCCGGCATAGGTGGGCGCCAGTACCGCGGGCTTGATCTCGATGCGGCCGAAGTTTGAATACGCTTCGCTGGGCGGGGCGTTGTCGGTACGCGTGGCCTTGATCTTGGACGCACATCCAGCCATGGCAATCGCCGTCATGGCCAAGCAAGCGGCAATGCCGCGGCGGGTGATAGGCATATCAGTTCTTGATCTTTGAGTGGGTGCCGCGCAGCTCAGGGAGCGACTTTGACGAACGTGCCCTTCAACGCGACGCCGATCACGAATGCGCCGGCATGACACTCGTATTCGGTCTGACTGCTGAACGGGTCTCTCTTGTAGTTGCTGGCGATGTTGATCACGGCGTTGGCGCCCAGGTGCTTGGCTCGCTCCTGCAAAGCGACGAGCGCCGAATACGCTGCCCACTTGCAGCCGAACTCGTCGTCCTTGCCAAAGCCATTCGTCTTCTTGTTGGAACTGTCTTCGCCGAGCTTCGACAGCACCTTGGGCGTGGCTTGGTCACCAAAATACAGCTTGATGGAATCATCCAGCTTGGTCTTGATGTTCGGGTCACTCAGCGTCAACACGTCGGCGAACTTCAGTTTGTATTCGGTATCGCGCGCAGCGGCGTTGCCGACGACGAGTACACAGGCCAGCAGGGCCAGGGCGGGTTTCATGTTCATCGAGACCTCCGCGAGAGTGTTGTGGGTGGGTGAGGAATTCAAGCTGGGATCAGCCCGGCCAGCGCATGAAGCTCAGCGAGCTGTAGATCCCGCCGAACGCGAAATTATTGCTTATCACCATGCCCCGACGCATGCGAATCGTGTCAATCCCCCTAGGGTGTGAGAAGAGAGGGCACTTCGGCCAGCAGCGTGTGCCCAAGTTTGTTTTCCCAAGAAAAGCCGTTCATGAGAACAACCACGGCCACTTGCTTCTGCATGTTGATCCCGATGTATGACGTATAACCGCCCATCAGGCCAACTTGGTAAGCAATATCGCCCGTGGGGAAATGCTCGATTGTCCAAGCCAAACCCGCACAACTCGCCGAACTGCATKCATGAGGTGAGAGGGTATGCTTGAGCATTTCCCCCATTTTTTGCCCCGGCCCCTGAGTGTGGGCGCTTGCATAATTGAGGAGATCCTGCGCATTCGAAAACGCCCCCGCAGAACTTCGCAGCGCGTGATCAAACTCCCAGTCCTGGATGGGAGTTCCCCGTCGAACGAACTTTGGCTGGTCTCCAGCATGCCCCTGAGCCCGTTGAATACCTGCCGGTAGGCGATAGGCTTCAAACTTCGTTGCGGTCAACCCCAAAGGAGCAAAGAGACGACGTTCAATGAGCGCATCGACGTTTTGACCCGTTCGAGACTCGATGGCCAATCCAATCAAGGCATAGCCGATATTTGAGTATTGAACCTGACCCCGTTGGTGGATACTCGGATCTTGCAGATAGGAAAATATCGCCGCCTGGTCAAGATCTCTGTAAATATTCTTGCCCGTGAACAAGAAGCTTGCAAATCGCGACAACTGCGGGATATCAAATATTTGCCGCGGCAGACCGGACGTGTGCGTCGCCAGTTCGAGAAGCGTGATGTTCTTGGCCTGGAAGCTGATATCCGGGTGGGATGGGAAAAGGTCTGCCAGCGTGTCGTCCCACGAGAACACACCCTCTTCAACAAGCATCTCCAACAGTGCCGACAAGAAGCCCTTGCTCAGAGAGCCAACTTGAAAGAT
Source organism: Ideonella sp. P3_A4 (assembly GCF_056403075.1). Classification (NCBI taxonomy): domain Bacteria; kingdom Pseudomonadati; phylum Pseudomonadota; class Betaproteobacteria; order Burkholderiales; family Sphaerotilaceae; genus Ideonella; species Ideonella sp. P3_A4. The sequence goes on from NZ_JBFUGE010000007.1 coordinate 47,048, forward strand.
CGAGTCTTTGGTCAGTGGCTCGGATGAGCCCGACACGGCTATGCCATAGGAATAGAACTGCTGCTCGCCGGTTGGCAAGGAGACGCCGACGACCACACCCGGGACCGAGCCACGGTCAACCATCGCGGCTGCCAGCCCATCAACTCGTTGTTGAACGTCATGCCAAGTCTGCGGGGCCTGCCAATTGTCGGACTGCGCAGCCAGCGGCATGGACGTCAGCGAAGAACACGCACTGAGCAGAACACCGCATGCGACTAGCGCCATGCGGCGAATACAACACTGCCAGCTCATTACACGCAATTCCTCGAATCTTGTCCCGGCCAGCGCCTGAAAATCAGCGAGGTGTTGATGCCACCGAACGCGAAGTTGTTGCTCATCACGATGTCGGTCTCGAGCCGGCGCCCTTCGCCGATGATGTAGTCCAGCGGGGCGCAGCGTTCGTCGACACGGGTCAGGTTGACGGTCGGCGCGAACCAGTTCTCGCGCATCATCTCGACGGTCATCCACGCTTCCAGCGCGCCGCAGGCGCCCAGCGTGTGGCCCATGTAGCTCTTGAGCGAACTGATCGGCACGCGCTCGCCGAAGACGGCCCGCGTCGCAGCGGATTCGGCGATGTCGCCTTGGTCGGTGGCGGTGCCATGGGCGTTGACGTAGCCGATCGCTTCGGGCGGCAAGCCGGCATCTTCGAGTGCCAGGCGCATGGCCTGTGCCATCGTCTCGGGATGCGGGTGGGTGACGTGCTGGCCGTCACTGTTTGTGCCGAAGCCGACGATCTCGGCGTGGATATGCGCACCGCGGGCYTTCGCATGCTCAAGCTCTTCCAGCACCAGCGTGCCGGCGCCTTCGCCGAGGACCAAGCCGTCGCGCGAGGCGTCGAAGGGGCGCGGCGTGGTGTCGGGCTGGTCGTTGCGCACGCTGGTCGCGAACAAGGTGTCGAAGACAGCGGCTTCGGTCGCATCGAGCTCTTCCGAACCCCCAGCCAGCATGGCCAGTTGCTTGCCGGCGCGGATGGCCTCGTAGGCATACCCGATGCCTTGTGAACCCGAGGTGCAGGCACTGCTGGTCGTGACGATGCGGCCAGTGATGCCGAAGAACACACCCATGTTGACTGGCGCGGTGTGGGCCATCATCTTGATGTAGGTGCTGGCGGTGATGCCCTCGGTGGTCTTCTCCATGATCATGCGGCCGAAGTCCCCGATCGACTTCGGCGTACCGGCCGACGACCCATACGAGATGCCCATGCGCCCGCTGGTCAGCAGCGGGTCACCCAGCAGCCCCGCGTCGGCCAGGGCCAGTTCGCTGGCTCGGGTGGCCATCACCGCCACGCGGCCCATGCTGCGGGTGGACTTGCGGTTGTAGTTCGCAGGCAGCACGAACGGCGCCGCGGGCGCGCCCAGGCGGGTGTTCAGGCCCTCGTAGTCGTCCCATTCGACGATATGCTGGATCGCATTGCGCTTGGAGCGCAGGCGGTCGTACACAGTGGCCCAGTCATGGCCGATCGGGCTGAGCGCTCCGAAGCCGGTGATGACGACGCGGTTCATCAAACCATCCCTCCATTGACCGAGATCACCTGGCGCGTGATGTAGCCGGCGTCGGGCGACATCAGGAACGCGACCAGGGCGGCCACTTCTTCTGGCCGGCCCATTCGGCGGGCCGGGATCATTTTCATGGCTTCGTCCACCACCTCCGGCGGCACCATCTCGGTTTCGATCAAACCGGGAGCGACACAGTTGACGGTGATCTCGCGCTTGGCCAGTTCAATGGCCAATGCCTTGGTGGCGCCGATGATGCCGGCTTTGGCGGCACTGTAGTTGGCTTGGCCGCGGTTGCCCACCAGGCCCGACACCGAAGCCAGCGTGACGATGCGGCCGGGACGGCGGCGCCTGACCATGGGCATCACCACCGGTTGCAACACGTTGTAGAAAGCGTCGAGATTGGTGTGGATCACGCTGTCCCACTCCTCACCGGTCATGGCCGGGAAGGCATTGTCGCGCGCGATGCCGGCGTTGCAGACGACACCGTGGTAGGCGCCGTGGGCTTCCATGTCCGCTTCCAACGCGGCGGCCGCTGCGGGGCGGTCGGCCACATCGAACATCAGCACGCGAGCCTGACGGCCTTGTGCGCGGATCTCGGCGGCTGCCGCTTCGGCTTCTGCAGTGCCGCGCCGGCCGTGCACGACGATGTCGAAGCCGTCACGCGCCAGGCGCAGCGCGATCGCGCGGCCGATGCCGCGGGTAGAACCCGTCACGAGAACGGTCTGATGGTCGATGTTGGCCATTTTCTTGTCCCCTCCGGTGCGCCGCTTCAGCTGCTGCGCTTGAGGTTCAGACGAACCGAATCCAGCAGGTCGTACACCCAGTCCTCGTAGAAGGGATGAATGAACGCCTGCGGTTGCACTTTGGAGAAGGGCAGATCGGGACGGCGCGCAAACAGGGCGCGTTGATGGACGACCGCCTGCTCGGCCAGCGAGACGCCGTTTCGATGCGAATTCATCATGTAGTTCAACGGCAACTCGGTGGCGTATTCCATGCCCTCGCTGCGCTTGTAGCTCACGGAGTATTTCTGCGCGTCGTAGCGAATGGTGATCACCACCACATGCTTGTTCAACTTGTTGAACACGGCCTCCAGCTCGCCGTCGGCCACCGGCGTCACCACCCAATGCGTGGCTTGCGCACCTTTGATGAAAGCCTGCTTGACTTGCTCGGCGCTCACCATGGCCGTTGTGCTGGAGCTGACAGGAATGTTTTCCCAATTCATCAGCGGCACCTGCACGCGCTCTGCATTCGCATGCAGCGCCAGCGCGGACAGGACGAGGAAACAAAGGACGCGAAAGGCTTTCATCAGGTCAGGCTTCGTGGGAAGGTGATGTCACAGAAAACGGAGGCACGGGCGGCTCGAAGACAGAAACCATGGCCTGGGCCAACAACTGGTCGGCGGCGCCGCGGATGTGGCAGGCGAATTGTCCCAGCCCGCTTTCGCCGATCAGCTCGCAGCGGGCGTGGATGCGCAGCGTTTGACCGACCGCAAACACCGGTACCTCGGCTTGGTAGCGTCGGCTACCGAGCAGAAAGCCGATCGCCGGTTCGCCACCCGCGCGGCGAGCGCGCGCACCGGCCCAGGCAGCGATGGTCTGGGCCATGTATTCGATGCCGACCCAGGCCGGCACACCCTGGTCTTGGGCGAATTGGCTGCCGGGCGTGATGTCGACCTCGGCCAGTGCCTGTTCGGCGTCGACGGCGACCAGGCGGCTCAACAGGCTCATCGCGCCGCGATGCGGCACGAAGTGCTCGATCGGCAGGAGGGGGTCAATGGAGTGTGCGGCGGCGTCCATGGAACGTTCAATCTCGGGCAAACAGCAGTGTCGCGTTGCTGCCGCCAAATGCGAAGGAATTGCTCAACACGAACCGGGGCAAGCGCGCGGCACGTTCGCCGGGCGCCACAAGGCGCACAGTGGCCAGCGATTCGTCGCGCTCGCCGTCCCACCAGTGCGGCGGCAAGGCGTGCGTCGGGTTGTCGACCAGTGTCAGCCAGGCGAAGGCGGCTTCCAGCGCGCCAGCCGCGGCCAGCGTGTGGCCGGTCAGCGGCTTGGTCGAGCTGACGGGCACATCGAGCCCGAACAGATCGGCGACCGCGCGGCTTTCCATCGCGTCGTTGTGTGGTGTCGCGGTGCCGTGCAGGTTGATGTAGTCGACCACCGCTGGTGCCACGCCGGCGCGCGCCAGCGTCAGTCGCATCGCGTCGGCGGCGCCGCGGCCGGTTGGGTCGGGTGCCGACATGTGGTGCGCATCCGAGGTCTCGCCCCAGCCGGCCAGGCGCACCGGACCGGGCTCACGCGTCAGCAGGAACAGCGCGGCGCCTTCGCCCAGGTTGATGCCTTCGCGGTTCTTCGACAGCGGGTTGCAAGGCTTGGCCGAAACCGACTCGAGCGCCGAGAAGCCATTGACGGTCAGGCCGCACAGCGCATCAGCGCCGCCGCAGACCACGGCGTCGGCCAGCCCGGCGCGCAGCAGCCGCGCACCCGAAGCGAGGGCCTTGGCGCCGGATGAGCAGGCGGTCGAAATGGCGTAGGCCGGTCCGGTCAAACCGAGCGCATGGGCGGCGAACCGCGCCGGGCTGACCATCTCTTGCTGGCCGTAGTCGTAGCCGTCGGGCCAGCCGCCATCGGCCTGATGGCGGCGCGCAGCGGCTTCGCCTTCGAGCACGCCGGCAGTGCTGCTGCCCAGCACGACGGCGATATGGTTCGGGCCGAAGCGTGCGCATGCAGCTTCAACCGCAGCGCGCAGTGCAGGCAGCGTCTGGGCGACCAGCGCGTTGGTGCGGCTGACCAGTGCGCTTGGCAGATCGGCGGCCAACGGTGGCGGCTCGACCGCGACGCGGCCGAGTGGCAGCGCACGGCCAGGCGTGTAGCAGTCGCTGACCGGCAACGCCGCCACTGCGGGAGCGAACAGCCGCGCGCGCACCGCGGTGTCGTCGGCACCGAGCGAACAGCTCAAGCCCATTGCTTGCAGATAGACCGCGGCCGTCATCGCGTCGTCCCGTCCATCGGTGTTGAATCGATGCGCAGCGTGTAGCCCAGCGCCTGGTTCGCCAGTTCGATGTGCAGAGTGCCGGGGTCACGCACGGTCGTGACGACCACGCCATGCTGGCGCAGCACGCGCAGCGGGCCTTCGTCGGCCAGCGTCGTGTCGGCGGGCAGAGCGGCCTGCAGCGCGGCCAGGGGCCACAAGGCGAGCTGCATATCGCTCAGGACACGCTCGGCCGGGATCTCCTTCGGCCAGCCGGCGGCTTGTTCGGCGTGCAACGATTGGCCGTCCCATTCGAGCCGGGCCAGGGTCTGGCCGGTGCCGAGCAGGGCCAACCGAAGGCCTTGCGCATCGGCTTCGAGCAACGCGTCMAGCGGCGGTTGGGCGCGGCCCTGGCTCGTGACCTGCAGCCGCTGTTGCCACGCCAGCGTGCGGCCCAGCGAGGCCGGCGGCAAGCGAAAGCTCACCGCGGCCGGCGGCGGTGGCGCCGACGGCCTGCTCGCGCAGGCGATCAGCATCACGCTGAACAGCGCAGAAGCGACGAGGCGAAAGGGGCGGCGCAACATCTGTCGGTCAAGCTTTCGCGAAGCGCAGCAACGAGTGGCCGTAACCGATGCCGTCGCGCCGGGTCAGCAGGCGCAGACCGGCGGCTTCGGCCAGACGGATGTAGTCGTTGCTTTCGTAGACCTTGCTGTTGCCACTGGCCATCGCAGTGAAGTACGGCGAGGTGTTGATCAGGCAGAAGGTTGCGATGTCGTAGCGCTGGCTGTCCCACAGCGTGTCGAGGATCAGCACCTGGCCTTGCGGCGCCAGCGCCTCGGCCGCGCGCTGCAGGATGCGGCCGATCACCGGTTCGCTGAAGCACGACAGGAACTGGCTCATCCAGACCAGGTCCATGCCGCCAGGCAGCGTCATCGCGGGGTCGAGCATGTCGCGTGCATGGGGCGTGGCGCGCTCGCGAAGGCCGGCTTCGATCAGTGTGGTTTCGGCGACCGCCAGCTGCTGCGGCAGGTCGACCATGTGCAGTTCGATGTCGGCCGATGCCTGCAGCGCCAGCCGGGCGAACTTGCCGGTGTTGGCGCCGATGTCCATCACCCGCTTCGGCGCACTGGCCAGCACGTCCGGCATTACCGCCGGGAACGACGTGTCGGAATACAGGTGGTCGAATTCGAACCAGCTGGTTTTTGCCGGCTCGGGCAGCTCGGCCATGCCCTGGTACAAGGTCGGCCACACGCCCAGCTCCCGCAGACCGATCGGCGCCTGCTGGTCGAGCGAAACGTCCAGGTCGGCCAGGCCGCGGTAGCAGACGTCGTGAATGAAATCGAGGTTGACCTGCGTCAGCCGGTCCGACAGCAGGCAGTAGCCGGTCTTGTCGAGCAGGTAGTGGCCATCGCGTCGCTGCACGACACCAGCCGATAGGCAGGACTCGAGTACGACCTTCAGCGCATAAGCGCTCCAGCGGCCGCCGGCGGCCAATGCATCGACCGAGATGCCTTCGTTGCCGGCCTCGGCCAGCGCCTGCAGCATGCCGCGCTTCCACGCGTAACGCACACACTGGAAAACGACCGGCCCGAAGGCGATGCGCTGCGCGGCGAAGCGTGCTTCGAAAGCTGTCTGGCCGGTCGGCGAAAAGTTCAAGTGGGTCATGCGGAGGGAATCAAAGGGGTCGGTTCGGGGCGACGGGCCATGGGTGCCAACAGGGTGACGACGATCAGGCCGATGCCGAGTGTCAGGCCGAAAGCGCGCAGCGCCGGCGTGGTCGACAGCGCCAGCAAGCCAAAGGACAAAGCCGTGCTGGTGGCGCCCAGCACCACGGCCAGCCAGGCGGCGCCATCGCCGCGATGCTCAAGCAGGAAGACGCCATAGTCGACGCCGACGCCCAGCAGCAGCAGCAGCGCCAGGATATTGAACAGTTGCAGCGGCAGGCCGAGTGCGCCCAACGCAGCCAGCGCCACCAGCGATGCCAGAGCCGCCGGCACCCAGGCGCGCCAAGCCGCGCCACGGTAGCGCCAAGCCAGCGCCGCGAAGACCAGCACATGGCCGGCCAGCAGCAGCCATGACATCGTATGCCGGTAGCGGCCCAGCAGGCCCGAAATGTCAGCCGCCTTGTCGACCCAGCGCACGCCGGGCAAGCCCTCGGCCGCGGCGGCCAGTGTGGGCAGCGCGGAAGCGTCGTTCAAGCCCCGCAACATCACCACGCTGGCCCACTCAGGGTGGCCCGGGGCGCCGATGTCGCCCAGCCACAGGTCGCGCGCGCCGGCAGAGGCGGCGTTGGCGAGCCAGGCGTCCAGTCGCAGCGGTGCTTCGCTGAATGGTGGCCGCACGATCGATTCGCCCAGTTGCGCATTGACACCGGCCAACACGGCGGCTTCGGTGCGCGCGCTGAGTGCTGCATCGGCCTGCTGCCGTGCGACCGAAGGTACCCAGTCCGACAGCGCGCGCCAGCCGGTCAGCATCCCCTTGCCTTGCAGGGCGCGCAGGCGGTCCGTCAAGGCTTCTTCACGTGCCAGCACGGCTTCGGCGTCTGCTGCGGTGACGAGGAAGAACTGGCTCGGGCTCGGGGCGCCCAGCAGCCGGCCGACCTCGCGTTGATCAGCCACCAATGCGGCCGGTGAGGACTGCAGCTGGCGCAGGCTGTCATTGGTTTGCAGCCGCATCAGACCCGCGCCGACCGGCAGCGCGGCCAGCGCGAGCACGATCCAGGCTGCGCGTCGGTTCGTCCAACGCGGCCAGCCCGCGAGGCTATCCGCCACCCGCTGCGCGAACGCGGTGGCTGGCACCGGCCCGCTGCCCAGCCGCGGGAACCAGCACCACACCGTGAGGAAGGCCGCAGTCAGCCCGACGCCCGAGAACAAGGCCATCTGGCGCAACCCCGGAAAGGGCGCCAACGCCAGCACCGCATAACCCAGCACGCTGGTGGCCAGTGCCAAGGCCAGCCCCGGAAGCAACTCGGCCATCAGGGCCGGTGCCGAGGTGCCAGGCTGAGCCTGGCGGCTGGCGAACCAGTGGATGCCGAAGTCCTCGGCCACGCCGACCAGGCTGGCGCCGAAGACCAGCGTGATCAGGTGCACCGAGCCGAAGACCAGCGCGGTGGCCGACAACGCGGCCGCGACCCCGATCACCAGCGAGAGCGCGACCAGCCCCAGCGTGCGCAGGCGCCGGAACGCGGCCCAGACCAGCAGCAGCACGGCCGCCAGCGAGCCCCAGCCGATGGTGTTGACTTCCTGGCTCGCCCGCACCGCCGCTGCTTCGGCATGCAGCGGCACGCCGGCTTTGAGCAGGCGCAGCGTCGGCACGGCCTGGCGAGCGCGCGCTTCGGCGCTGCTCAACGCATCACCGATCGCGGCATTGCCGTCGAGCGCAAAAGCCGGGCGGCCGGTGTCATAGGCAAGCACCACCCAGTCCAGCCCATCGGCGTGCAGCATCAGCTCGCCGGCTTGCGGGCGGGCCAGTGTTTCGCCGCCGCGCTCGGACCACCAGGCGGGCCACAGGCCCAGCGGGTCGGCGGCCCAGTCGGTCAGCCGCACCGCGAGGCCGGGCTGATGCAATGAAGACAGCGCACGGCCGACCAGCGCCTCGGGCGGCGTGGCGGCCAGCTGCTGGCGCTGCGCGGCGGTCAGCAGTCGGTCGCGCCAGGGCCGGTAGAAGTCGATCACCTGCGTGGCGGCGCGCTCGTCGCCAGCCATCGCCTGCCAGCCCAAGGTGGCCGGCAGGCCCTCGCGCCAGGCGGCGGCGGCGCGGCGCGCGTCGGCATCATTCGACGCGCCGAGCATCACGACGACACGCCGGCTGGCTGCATCGGCCAGCTTCTGCGTCGCGCGGGTCACCTCGGGC
>NZ_JBFUGE010000008.1:0-53379 GCF_056403075.1 Ideonella sp. P3_A4
ACCCAGCGCTGGCGCTGGGCACCCGGGTGATCGTCGGCAGCGACAGTGGCGCCGTGCATGCCTATGCGGCCGGCAGCGGCAAGCTGCTGTGGAGCCAGCCGCTCACGGGCTATGTCTCGGCACCGCTGGTCGGCAAAGGCAAGGTCGTCTACGCCGTCAGCGGCAACCGCCAGGTGCAGGCGATGGACGTACGCACGGGCGAACTGCTGTGGACGCGTGCGTTGGCGGGCACCCATCAGGTCGCCTCCAACATGGCCTGGGCCAACGGTGCGCTGTACATGACGACGCAGGACTTCAACACCGCCAAGCAGCTGCTGGTGCTGAACGCCCGCAGCGGCAAACCGGTGGCGCAGGTGCCGTTGTCGATCCGCGGCAGTTTCACCAAGCTGACCGTCATCGACGGCCAGGTCTACCTCAGCAGCGAAGGCCAGTTGACGGCGTTGGGCCTCTGAGTCTCGCGAGCGAGACGCTACCACCCCAGCCCCAAGCGGCCGGTGGGTCCGGGATCGCCCCGGGCCCTTCCGGCCGCTGTGCATTTCATCCCCCGGTCGTGCAGCCTGTCGCATCGCCGGCGACGCCGCGCGGGCCCTGGCCTACAGTGTTCTACATCAGTAACACACCCGTGTGCCTCTGGCGCCCGGGTCCAGCCAAGAAGGGGAAGGCAATGCCAACCTGGGATGACCGCCAGCCGATCTACCGGCAACTGGCCGACCGTCTGGCCGGCGCGCTGCTCGACGGCGACCCACCCGAGGGCGACCCGATGCCGTCGGTGCGCTCGCTCGCAGCGCAGTACATGCTGAATCCGCTGACCGTCGGCCGTGCGCTGCAGGCGCTGACGGACGACGGCCTGCTCGACAGCCGGCGCGGCTTGGGCCTTTTCGTACGGGCCGGCGCCCGCGACAAGCTGCGCGCCCTGGAGCGCCAGCGCTTCCTCGAACAGGAGTGGCCGCAGTTGCGCCAGAAGTTGCGCCGGCTGGGTCTGCAGATGGACGAATTGCAGTGGGAACAAGCCTGAGGGAGCCGACGATGAACGACACCAACAACACCTTGATCCGGGCCGAAGGCCTGTCCTTGCACTACGGCAAGAAGCTGGCGCTGGACCGGCTGGACTTCAGCATCGCCAAGGGTCGCGTGGTCGGCCTGCTGGGCCACAACGGCGCTGGCAAGACCTCGCTGATGAAGGCGATGGTCGGCCTGCACGACCACGAAGGTCGGCTCGACGTGCTGGGCTTCGAGCCGCGGCGCGAGCGCGTCAAGCTGCTGCAAGAGGTGACCTACATCCCCGACGTGGCGATCCTGCCGCGCTGGGCCCGGGTCGAGCAGCTGATCGAGCTGATGAGCGGGCTGCACCCGAAGTTCTCGGCCGAGCGCGCTCGCACGCTGCTCAAGCGCACCAGCGTCAAGCCGACCGACAAGGTCAAGTCGCTGTCCAAGGGCATGGTGGTGCAGACGCACCTGGCGCTGATCGCCGCGGTCGACGCCAAGCTGATGATCCTCGACGAGCCGACGCTGGGGTTGGATGTGCTCAGCCGCAAGGCCTTCTACGAGATGCTGATCGACGAGTGGTGCGATGGCGAGCGCAGCGTGCTGATCTCGACCCACCAGGTCGAGGAGATCGAGGGCCTGCTGTCCGACGTGATGATGCTCAACGAAGGCAAGCTGGTGCTCAACATCCCGCTCGACCAGATCGATGACCGCTTCGTCGCGCTGAAGCACGACCCGCAGGCGGCCGAGGCGATCGCCGCGGCGCACCCGATCCTGCGCTATCGCCAGCAGGGCGAATCGGCTGCGTTGTTCGACGGCGCGCCGCCGGCCCACGTGGCCTCGCTCGGCCGGCGCATGCGGCCCAGCCTGGTCGACCTGTTCGTGGCGCTGACCCGCGCGCCCGAGATCAACCCGCAACGCTGAACGCGCAGAGGAGACGCAAGATGCAAACCTTCAAGACCCTGTTGTTGCGCGAGTGGATGCAGCACCGTTTCGGCTGGCTGCTGATGGGCGGCATTCCGCTGGCGATCATGGTGCCCTTGCTGAGCTTTGGGACGGTCGACATGGGCGACCATGGGATGCCGCCGCCGGAGCAAGTGGCGGTGATGTTCTTCGCCGGCTACACCTTCTTTCTGATGGTGTTGATCGGGGCCTCGGTGGCTTTCCAGGCGCCCGGCTTGGCGCGGCGTGATCGGCAGGACCGCTCGATCGAGTTCTGGCTGTCGCTGCCGAACAGCCACACCGCCAGCGTCGGTGCGACCGTGCTGATGAACCTGTGGCTGCTGCCGCTGATGGCCTTTGGCATGGTTGCGGCTGGCGGCGTGGTCAGCGCGCTGATCGCAGTGCTGCGTACCCACGGCATCGACGGATTGACGCAGATGCCCTGGGGCACGCTGGCAGCGATGCTGTTGATGGGCGCCGGCCGGTCGGCGCTGGGAATGGTGCTTGGCACGCTGTGGCTCGCGCCATTTGCACTCGGTGCGATGGCGGCCTCGGCCTGGCTCAAGCGCTGGGGCGTGGTGGTGGTGGCCGGCGTGCTGTTGATCGGCAGCCAGATCCTGGACAAGGTCTACCACCTGCCCTGGTTGCTGACGCAGCTGGAGCAGCAGCTAAAGCATGCCGGCTGGGCCTTCCTGCCGACCCTGCAGGGCACGGTGGACTCCAATGAAAGCCTCGGCTCGCTCAGTGGCGTGGTGGCCAACTTCGGCAACTGGATAGCACACGACACCGCGCTCGCACTCGGTGACCTGGCCACCCCGCGCTTCATCATCTCGCTGGCTGTTGCCGCCGGCTGCTTCGGCCTGATGGTGCTGCGCCGAGCCCGCACCTGAACCGCAGGGTTCAGGCGGGGCGCCGTTCCGGCGCCCCGCCGAATCGTTTGTCAGACTGACGCCGAAACTCCGTCGGCGTCATTCCTTTGATCTCGAGGAACCGCCGGTTGAAGTTGGCGACGTTGTTGAAGCCGACTTCGTAGCAGATGTGGGTGACCAGTCGGTCCGAATCCATCAGCAGCTGGCAGGCGCGCTGCACCCGCACGCGGTTGACGAAATCGGTGAAGGTGTTGCCAGTGGCGCGGCGGAAGAAGCGCGAGAAGCGGCTTTCGCTCATGCCCAGGCTGGCGGCAATTTCCGAGGCGGCCAAGGGCTGCGCCACGTCGGCCATGATGCGCTGGACCACTGCGTTGATCTGGTCGAGCTGCTGGTCGTCGTCGGCGCTTTGCATCTGCACGCTCGACAGCATCCGGTAGTCGGTGCACTGCGCCATCTCCGCCAGCAAGGCCGCGAAAGCGGCCAATCGCTTCAGGCCGCGGCTGTCCTTGATCGCATGCCACTGGCGCTCGGCCAAGCCCCCCAGGCCGAAGAACTCGATGCCGTGGCGCGCCCGCTCCAGCATCGGCAGCACCTCGGCCAGCTCGGGCAAATGCTCGGCCGCATGCGCGATCGGCCCGTGCGGGAACTGGATCACCAGGTCGCGCAACGCGACGCCGCCCTCGGGCACATCGGTCGAGACCCAGTTGTGCGGCAAGCGGGGGCCGGCTAGCACCAGGTGGCCGGGCTCGAAAGGCCCGATCCAGTCGCCGACGAAGGCCTTGCCCGAGGTCGCGACGATCAGGTGCAGTTCGTACTCGTCGTGGTGGTGCCAGCGCGCCAACGGCGTCGGGAAGCCGTGCGCCAGGCAGCGGATCAGGCCCACGTCTTCCGGCGCCTCGTAGCCCAGCGCCGGGCTGCGCGTGAAGTCGCGCTCCAGCTCGGGCTGGCGCTGGCGGGGCAGTTGGCGTGAGGGCATGGTCACGATGGTGGCACGCCGAAGCATCCGATTGAAGCGCAAAACCACTCAACTCATGACCGCGCCGCCGTCGATGTTCAGCGTCTGGGCGGTGATGTATGCCGCTTCGTCGCTGGCCAGGAAGACCGCGGCGCCGGCGACGTCGTCCGGCCGGCCCATGCGGCCCAGCGGCACCGCCTCGCCGACGCGGCGTTTCTTTTCGCCCAGGGGCAGGTTCTCGTAGCGGGCGAAGAGAGCATCCACGTGCTGCCACATCGGCGTGTCGACCACACCCGGCGCGATCGCATTGACGCGGATGCCGTGCGGCGCCATCGCCAGCGCGGCGCTCTGGGTGTAGCTGATCACCGCCGCCTTGGTCGCGCAGTAGTGCGACACCAGCGCCTCGCCGCGCCGCCCGGCCTGCGAGCTGAGGTTGATCACGCTGCCCGGGCGCTCGGCTTGCACCATGCGCGCGAGCACCTTCTGCATCACGAAGAACATCGCCTTGACGTTGACCTCGAACAGGCGGTCGAACATCGCCTCGTCGCTCGCCAGCAGCGGGGCCATGTCGAAGATCGCGGCGTTGTTGAACAGCGCGTCGATCGGCCCATGCTGGGCTTCGGCCAGCGCGATCAGCGCGTCGACCTGCGTCGGCTGCGTCACGTCTGCGCTGCAGTAATGCAGCCGGCCACCGTGTGCGGCACTGGCCTCACGAAACGCCGCCGACGGCTCGGCCGGCAGATCGGCCACCGTGCAACGGGCGCCTTCGCGCGCAAAGGCCGCGGCCACTGCCAACCCGATGCCACCACCGGCGCCGGTCAGCAATGCGTGCTTGTCGTTCAGGCGCCCGCTCATGGCGTGGCCCTCTCACTGGATGGCATCGTGTCGTCCCGGTTGTTGGAAGGGCCTGCAGCCGATCTTCCAACAAGCTGTCGTGCTGATCGGTACGCCAGCGGCCGAAAGACATACTTCATTGCATCGCTGGTTGATCGTTTTCACCAGTCTGGAGAAATTACGTACCAGGCCGTTTCGTGGCCATGGTGCGCACCGTCGCCGCTTGTCCGGCCACCAGCGCCTGGTCCAGCGTGCGTTGACCCTGCAGTGCATCTGCGATCAAGCTGCCCACTTCATTGCCAATGGTCTGGAACTCGGGAATGGCCACGAACTGAATGCCGCTGTACGGCGACGGTGGCCGGGTGGGGGCTTTGAAGTTGGCAGAGTGCAAGGCCTGCAGTTCGATCGCAGCGGCCGGCGATGCGGCGAGAAAGTCGAGCGAGGCATAGGTCGACTGGCGCGTGCCTGTCGGAACACGCCCCCAACCCGACTCCCGGGCCACGAGTTGGACGTACGCCTTGGACGTCGCCCATAAGACGAAGCGGCGGGCTGCCTCGGGCTGGCGCGACGTGGCGGGAACGGCGAGCGACCAGGCCCACAGCCAATTCGCTCCCGTCGAGGTGGTTCCGCTCGGGGCTTGCGCGAAACCCACCTTGCGGCTGACCACGCTTCGTTTGGGATCGGTGATCGCGGCCGCACCGATCGTGGCATCGACCCACATGGCGCAGTGACCGGCGGCAAACAGGGCCTGCAGCTCGTTGAAGCTGAGTGAGTGCGGGTCGGTCGGCCCGAAGTGGCGCAGCAAATCGAGATACATCGCCAGGGCCTGCCGCCAAGGCTCACTGTCCAGCCGCGGGCGCCAGGCCATGTCGAACCACTGCCCCTCGTAGCTGTTGACCATCGTGGTGACCAGCGCCATGTTGTCGCCCCAACCCGGCTTGCCGCGCAGGCAGATGCCGTACACGCCGCGGGCAGGGTCGTGCAGGCGCTGGGCCAGCTGTCGCACGTGGGCCCAGGTCGGCCGGTTCGGCATGTCCAGGCCCGCTGCCGTGACGAGGTCACGGCGGTACATCAGCATCGAACTCTCGCCGTAGAACGGCGCGGCATGGAGTCGACCGTCGATGGACAGGCCCTCTCGGATGAACGGCATCAGGTCGTCCACCGCATAGTCGGCGGGCGGATCGAGAGGTTTCAACCAGCCGCGACGGCCCCAGATGGGCGTTTCGTACAGCCCGATCGTCATCACGTCGAACTGGCCGCCCTTGGTGGTGATGTCCGTCGTCAGACGCTGGCGCAAGACGCCCTCCGGCAAGGTCAACCATTGCAGCTTGATGTCGGGATTCGCCAGTTCGAAGTGCCTGGACAGGCGCTGCATTTCGATCATCTGGTCGTTGTCGACCGTGGCGATGACCAATTCAGTGGCCGCGGCGGCGAATGTCGTTGCCAGCGACAGCGCCGCCGCGATGAACGGACGGAAGACCATGGCCGATGCTCCAACGCTGAGGAAGAAGAGGCAGCACAGCGGGCGCCCAAGGCAGGCAAGCCAGTGAGCGCACTCGTAACGGGTTACCGCATGGGCTCAAAAGTTGTGCCGGATACCGAGGTCGAACCGGTGCACGTTGTCCATGCCTTCGGTTTTCTCGAAACCGACGTCGCCGTAGAGCATGGTGCGTGCACTCAGGTCGTACCAATAACCGACACCCAGGTTGCGCTTGCGCACGCCTGCGTTGTCGTCATGGTTGACTTTGGCGCGCAGTGAGCCATGGCCCAAAGGCACGATGGCCCCGAGATCCACGGTGGTGCGCTCGAGCCCGGTGGCATCGCCGTCGTTGTGGGCCGCGACGAGAATCGCCTTCGCGGCCCCAAAGTCGTAGACACCACCCAGAGCCCAGGCGTGGTCACCATTGCTGCGATCGGCATAAGACACCGCTGCAAGCAGCGGGCCCACCGCGTAGCGTGCCAGCACGCTGGCGCCGCGGCGTTGGATGCCCTCGCCGGCCGAGACACCCACCGCGGCGCTGAAGCCACCGACCGCAGGTGTCCAGTAAACGACGCTGTTGTTGTATTTGTCGTCCGCGCCACCCTTGCGCTCGCCGGCGCCGGCCACGGTGTCACCACCGAATGCATCGGGGTCCGGCGCGACGCCGAACGGACCCCCTTGGCGGCCCAGGCGCACTTCGCCAAACGCGCCCCGCAATCCGACGATCGAGATTTCGTCCCAGAACGGTGCGCGCGACTGGCCGGTATCGGCATCGAAGCGGTGCTCGAGTTGGAAGAAGGCCTTCATGTCGTTGCCCAGATCCTCGGTTCCGCGGAAACCAAGCGCGTTCATCGAGTTGTTGGCAATCTGGTTGCGGTCTCCACCAGAGTCGTTGCGATAGCCCAGATCGACGCGGCCGTAGAGTTCGACGCTGGACTGTGCGTGGACGGAAGTGAAGCTCGAGGCGCAGGCCAGGCAAGCGAATAGAAAGCGATGCGAATTCATGAGAGTTTCCTTGTGTCGGCTGCAATGCCCCGAGACGGCCATGCAGCGGCGTGACCCACCTCGCATTCATGAGGCGGAAAACGAAAATGGAACGTTGGTGGAGATCGTCGCCCTTCGGGCTGGCGACGATCGCAGTCAGTGACTAACTAGCCAACAGGTGGCACCGATGGCATCGGCACCACCGGCACGGTGTGTCGAATGAAGTCTCCTTGCTTATTGGATCGACGGCGTGCGGATGTGCCGTCGAGGGTGAGCATAGGAGGGGGCCTTCTTCGCATTTGGTACTGCGATGCGCGCGCCAATGGTGGTGGGTATGCGGCGCGTTCGGACTTTCCCGACCTGCTGAAATGGGGTATGGGCCGCTGCAATACAGGTTCAACGGCCACGGGCCGGTGAATACGCCATGGGCCGCTGATCACGCGGCTATGGGGGTCGGCGCGCCGCCAAATCGGCCGAAGGCCTGCCGCCGAAACTGCGTCGGTGTCATGCCTTTGATTTCGAGGAAACGCCGGTTGAAGTTCGCCACGTTGTTGAAGCCCACTTCATAACAAATGTGGGTGACCAGGCGGTCGGTGGCCATCAGCAGGTGACACGCCTGCTGGACGCGGATGCGATTGACGAAGTCGGTGAAGGTGTTGCCGGTGGCACGGCGAAAGGACCGTGAGAACCGGCTCTCGCTCATGCCCAGATCCGTGGCGAAGTCTGCGGCCGACAGCGGCTGGGCGAAGTCGCTCATGATGCGGTGGACGATGGCATTGATCTGGTCGAACTGCCGGTCATCCCCTTCACCGCGCATCTGGACGCTGGACAGCAGACGGTAGTCGGTGCAACAGGCCATCTCGCCCAGCATCGCGATGAAGGCGGTCAGCCGCGCCAGCCCACGGCTGTTCTTGATCGTGTGCCACTGGCGCTCGGCCAGGTCGCCCAGGCCAAAGAACTCGATGCCGTGGCGTGACCGTTCCAGCAGCGGCGTCAATTCAGCCAGTGCCGGCAATTGCTGCGCGGCTGCCTCCAGCAGCCCCAGCGGGAACTGGATCACCAGGTCGCGCAGGGCGACGCCCGTCTCGGGCATGTCGGTCGAGACCCAGTTGTGGGGCAGGTGCGGGCCGACGAGCACCAGGTGGCCCGGTTCGAACGTTCCGATCCAGTCACCAATGAAGGCTTTGCCCGAGGTCGCGACGATCAGGTGCAGTTCGTATTCGTCGTGGTGGTGCCACCGCGCCAGCGGGGTCGGAAAGCCGTGGGCCAGGCAACGGATCAGGCCGACATCGTCCGTGGCCTCGTAGCCCAGCGACGGGCTGCGCGCAAACTCGTGTTCGATTTCCGGCTTGCGTTGGCGGGGAAGGAAGTGGTTGGCCATGGTGGATCCCTCTGCTCATGGCGCGGCGTTGTTATGAAGTTGTCGGTCGTTCCGCGCTGGGTAGGTTGGTGGTCAAGGCAGCCTGCCTCACGACATTTCGTTGACGAAGGCTGCAACGCGTTTGGTGGCTTCGCGCAGCGCCGCCACCAGCCGTGGGTCGTCGGCCTCGGGGCCCCACAGCACCGCTTGCGAGGCGAGGGCAGCCACCGGATCGGGGGCGTCACAGATCGCGGTGGCCACGGCCGGGTCCATCGCCTGGTCCTGGTAGGTGTAGCCCAACGCGCCCCGACGCCAGCGCTGCAGGAAGGCGAGGAACAGCGCCGGCAGCATCGCGACGCTGGCTATCGATTCATGGCGCGCCAGCCGCTCGCGGATCGTTGGCGCGATGAAGCCGGGGATCTTCGAGAAGCCGTCCATCGCGACGCGTTGGTTGGTGTCCTGGATCGCCGGGTTCGAGAAACGGTCGAGCACCACGTCGCGGTAGGCCGCGAGATCGATCGGGCTGGGCCGATCAGGCGGATTGAGCACCGGGATCACGTCGTCGGTGACGTAGTCGAAAGCCATCTGGCGGATCACCAGGTCGCGTGTGCCTTCGTCGATGAAGTCGTAGCCGCGCAGCGTGCCGGCCCAGGCGATGCAGCTGTGCGTCGCGTTCAGCAGCCGGATCTTGGCTTCTTCATACGGCGCGACCGAGTCGACCATCTCGACGCCGACCTGTTCCCACGCCGGGCGGCCGGCGGCGAAACGGTCTTCGATCACCCACTGGATGAAGCTTTCGCCCATCAGCGCGGCCGGGTCGTCGACGCCGGTTGCAGCGCGTACGCGCTCGCGCACCGCAGGTGTAGGCCGCGGCGTGATCCGGTCGACCATCGCGTTCGGGCTGGTCGTGTTCGTTTCGACCCATGCCAACAGGTCCGGCTCGCCGACGCGCTCGATGAACTGCAGCAGACCGCTGCGCGAGCGGTCCCCGTTGTGGCGCAGGTTGTCGCAGTTCAGCAGCGTGACCTGGCCACTGCCGCGTTGCATGCGAGCGCGCAGCATCGCGGTCAACGCGCCGTAGATCGTGGCGCCGGGACGCTGCGCTTTCGCGGCGTCCAGGTCGGCCGCCAGATCGGCAAAGCCGAAGTCGAGCTGGTTCTTCGCGTCGAGGTAGTAGCCGGCCTCGGTGACGGTGAACGAGATGATGCGCGTGGCCGGGTCGGCTGCCGCGTCGATCAGTGCGGCGAGCGACGGCTCGTAGGAATACGCCTGACGAATCGAGGTGATGCGCTCGTAGCGCGTGTCGCCTGCAGGCGACACGGTTTCCAGCGTGAAGGCGCCGCCTTGCGCTTGCAGCGTGGCGATCAGCTCGGGCATGTCGTTGCGCAGGTTGCCACCCGCGAGGACCCAGGAGGTGTCGCCACGCTGGTGCAACGCATGCAGATAGACCGCCTGGTGGGCGCGATGGAATGAACCGAGGCCCAGGTGCAGCATGACCAGCGGCGATGCGGATGGTGAGGCTCCCCTCATGCTGCGCCTGCCAATGCGGCCGACGCGCCGCTGCGGGTAACGCGGCCTTGCGCGTCGAACAAGTGCGCGGCATCGGCGTCGACCGCAACACCAACGGTGTGCCCGGCCTGCAAGCTCGTGCGAGTGCTTTGCCGTGCAACCAGCTGCGCGCCGCCGTCGGTGCTMACGTAGACCAGCGTCTCGGCGCCCAGCGCTTCGATCAGCTCGACCTTGCCGCTGAACTGGCCATGGCCGACGGCGGTCAAGGTCAGGCTCTCGGGCCGCAAGCCGACATAGCCGCCGGCGGGCACCGGCAGGCCGCAAACGTCTTCCAGCTGCGGCACTTGGGCGGCCGCGACCACGTTCATCTGCGGCGTGCCGATGAACTGCGCGACGAACTGGTTCGCTGGCCGGTCGTACAGCTCCAGCGGCGTGCCGACCTGCTCGATCACGCCGTCGCGCAACACGACGACACGGTCGGCCAGCGTCATCGCCTCGACCTGGTCGTGCGTCACGTAGATGGTGGTCGCGCCCAGCTCGCGGTGCAGGCGCGCGATCTCGACGCGGGTCTGGCCGCGCAATGCCGCGTCAAGGTTCGACAACGGCTCGTCGAACAAGAAGACCTTGGGCGAGCGCACGATCGCGCGGCCGATCGCGACGCGCTGGCGCTGCCCGCCGGACAACTCTTTCGGCGTGCGCTGCAGGTAGGGCGTCAGGTTCAGGATCTTCGCCGCCCGCTCGACCTTCTCGCGGATCACCGTCGGGTCGGCCTTGGCCAGCCGCAGTGCAAAGCTCATGTTGTCGTACACGCTCATGTGCGGGTACAGCGCGTAGCTCTGGAACACCATCGCCAGGTCGCGCTTGGACGAGGGCGCGTCGGTGATGTCGCGGCCGTCCAGCGTCAGGCTGCCGTCGGTGATCGTCTCCAGCCCGGCGATCAGGCGCAGCAGCGTCGACTTGCCGCAGCCCGAGGGCCCGACGAAGACAACGAACTCGCCCTGTTGGATCGCCAGGTCGATGCCGCGGATGGTGTGCACCGCACCGAAGTGCTTGTGGATGCCTTGGAGTTCGAGGTAGGCCATGGCCGTCTCCCTTTGAATTACTTGACCGCGCCGAAGGTCAGGCCCTGCACCAGCTGCTTCTGGCTGAACCAGCCGAAGACGACGATGGGGGCGATGGCCATCAGCGAGGCCGCCGACAACTTGGCCCAGAACAGGCCTTCGGGACTGGAATACGAAGCGATCAGCGTGGCCAGCGTGCCGGCCTTGGCCGAGCTGAGGTTGAGCGACCAGAAGRCCTCGTTCCACGACAGCACCAGGCACAGCAGGCCGGTGGAGGCGAGCCCGCCCATGCCGAGCGGCAGCAGCACCAGCCGCGCCTCTTGCCACAGCGTGGCACCGTCCATGCGCGCGGCTTCGAGGATCTCGGGCGGGATGTCCTTGAAGTGCGAATACAGCATCCAGACCATGATCGGCAGGTTGCTGAGCGTGAAGACGATGATCAGCGCGAGCTGCGTGTCCAGCAGCGAGGACTTCTGCGCCAGCACGTAGATCGGCACCAGCGCACCGACAGCCGGCATCATCTTGGTCGACAGCATCCACATCAGGATGTCGCGCGTGCGCTTGCTGCGAAAGAAGGCCATCGAGTACGCCGCCGGGGCAGCGAGCAGCAAGCCCAGCAGCGTCGACAACACGCTGGTGATGACCGAGTTCTTCGCGTACAGCAGGTAGTCGCTGCGCACCTGCACCTCGCGGAAGTTCTCCAATGTCGGCGTGAAGATGAACTGCGGCGGCACGTGGATCGCCTGCATCTCGGTCTTGAACGCCGTCAGAATCAACCAGCCGAGCGGGAAGAACAGCAGCAGCGTGACAGCCCAGGCCGCGATGGTGCGAACGATCAAGGCGTAGGGAAAAGGGGTGGGGCGCGCCATGGCGTTCAGTCGAGGTTCTTGCCGATCAGGCGAATCAGGAACACCGCGGCGATGTTGGCCAGCAGCACCGCGAACAGCGCTCCGGCCGAGGCCACTCCGGCATCGAAGTTCAGCAGCGCCTGCTTGAAGATCAGGAAGGCAACGTTGGTGCTCGCGTCGCCGGGGCCGCCGCCAGTGGTGGTGTAGATCTCGGCGAAGACCGAGAGCAGGAAGATCATCTCGATCATCACGACGACCGCCATCGAGCGGGCGAGGTGCGGCAACACCATGTAGCGCAGCTGCTGCAGGTAGGTGGCACCGTCCATGCGCGCGGCTTCGAGCTGCTCGCGGTTCAGCGACTGCAGCGCGGTCATCAGGATCAGCGTCGCGAACGGCAGCCATTGCCACGCGACCATGATGATCACGGAGCCGAGCGGGAAGTCGGTCAACCAGTCCACCGGCGTCGCGCCGAAGAACTTCCACACCTGTGCCAGCACGCCGTAGATGGGATTCATCATCATGTGCTTCCACAGCAGCGCATTGACCGTGGGCATCACGAAGAAGGGCGAGATCAGCAGCAGCCGCACGATGCCGCGGCCAGGGAAGGGCGCATCGATCAGCAGCGCCAGGCCCGTGCCCAGGCCGACGGTGATCACGATCACGCTGCCCAGCAGCAGCAAGGTGTTGCCCACCGCGGCGCCGAACGACGGGTCGGTGACGAAGTACTCGAAGTTCTCCAACCCGATGAAGCCGGTTGCTTCCGGCTGCATCAGGTTGTAGCGGATGACGCTGAAGTACAGCGTCATCACCAGCGGCACGATCATCCACAGGAACAGCGTGGCAACCGCTGGCGCCATCAAGGCGCGGGGCAGGAATCTATTCATCAGTGTGGGTCCAAATAGCGTTCAGGCGGCGTAGCGAGCGYCCCGAGGTGGCGCCGCAGTACCGCAGCCCTACTCCCGTAGGGCGAGGAACTCCGGCGTCAGATCGGGGTGCGCAGTAGCCGAATGAATGCCTATTTGTAGTAGCCGGCTTTGCGCATCTCGCGGTCGGCGGCCGTCTGCGAAGCCTTCAAGGCCTCGTCGACTGTCGACTTGCCCGCCAGCGCGGCGCTCATCTGCTGGCCCACTGCGATACCGATGGCCTGGAACTCGGGGATGGCAGCGAACTGCACGCCGACATACGGGCTCTTGGGCAGCGTCGAGTCGTTCGGGTTGGCCGACAGCATGGCCTTCTGCTCGGAGGCGCCGAACTTGGCGGCAGCGCGGAACTCACGCGTCAGGTAGGTCGACTTGCGGGTGCCTGTCGGCACGCTGGCCCAGCCTTCCTCCTTGGCGACCAGCTTGATGTAGTCCTTCGACGTGGCCCAGTTGATGAACTTCTGCGCCGCGTCCGGGTTCTTCGACGCGGCGGGGATCGCCAGCGCCCAGGCCCACAGCCAGTTCGCACCCTTGTCGGTCACGGCCGACGGCGCTTGCGCGAAGTCGACCTTGTCGGCGACCTTGCTCTGCTTCGGGTCGCTGATGAACGAGGCGGCGATCGTCGCGTCGATCCACATCGCGCACTTGCCTTCGTTGTACAGCGCGAGGATCTCATTGAAGCTGTTGGCCGACGATCCGGGCGGGCCGTACTTCTTCAGCAGGTCCACATACAGCGTGATCGCTTCCTTCCACGGCTTGGTCTCGAGCTGCGGCTTCCAGCCCATGTCGAACCACTGGCCACCGTGGGCGTTGACCATCGTCGTGATGAAGGCCATGTTGTCGCCCCAGCCGGGCTTGCCGCGCAGACAGATGCCGTAGACGCCGTTGGCCGGGTCGTTCATCTTCGCGGCGGCGTCGCGCACCTGGTCCCAGGTCGGCCGCTCGGCGAACTTGATGCCGGCCTTTTGCGCCAGGTCGCTGCGGTACATCAGCATCGAGCTCTCACCGTAGAACGGCGCGGCGTAGAGCTTGCCCTCTGACGACAGGCCGTTGCGGATCGCCGGCAGGATGTCGTCGATGTCGTAGTTGGCGTCGGGCTTCAGCTCGGTCAACCAGCCCTTCTTGCCCCAGATCGGCGTCTCGTACATGCCGATCGTCATCACGTCGAACTGGCCGCCCTTGGTGGCGATATCGGTCGTCACGCGCTGGCGCAGCGTGCCTTCTTCGAGCGTGACCCACTTCAGCTTGATGTCGGGGTTGGCCTGCTCGAAGAACTTGCCGAGCTTTTGCATCTCGATCATGTGGCCGTTGTTGACGGTGGCGATCACCAGTTCGGTGGCGGCCTGGGCACCAAAGCTGGCCAGGCCCAAGACGGCGGCCGCGCTGGCGGCCCAGGTGGCGGTGAACTTCATCAGTTGTCTCCTGAGGGGCTGAAGGGGCGGTGAAGGTGGCGGCGGGTGGGTTCCCAACTCGTCCACTGACGGGTTGCATCTTCCGGCCCGTGGGCGGCCCGCGCCGATACGCGGGCAGTCTTGACCTGTACCTCATTGCATCGTTTGGTCGTGGTTTTCCCCAATTCGGTGGAAATTCGTACAGATGGGGCGCTCAACGACTGGGCGCCCCTGTTTCGACGAGCAACTTGAGCCGTCTGGCATCAGCGGCGAAGCCGTAGCCCGCGATGAGCCGCAAATCCCCGAGGTGAGAAAGCGCCGACGCCCTTTGACAGCACCGCGCGCGACGCTATTCGTGAGGCAGAGGGCTTCCGGGCTTCCAGTTCGAAGACAGCTTCAGAGCCTTGCTCAGCTCTTCAGGTGTTAGGTCTGGCTGAAGCCGCGCCTGGTTCATCCGCGCACGCTCGTCGCCCCGCTTGCCAGCCATGTCGAAATACGCATAGGCAAGAAGCTTGCTCTTGCTGACCCCGGTCCCTTTGACGTACATGATGCCGATTGCGTTCAGAGCTTTGGCGTAGCCCTGTTGCGCGGATTGGCCATACCAGTAAATCGCTTTCTCATGGTCGACAGCTGTTCCAGCGCCTTCTAGATACGCCTTCCCGAGGTTGTCCTGGGCAAAAGCGAGCCCTTGGGTAGCCGCTTTCTGTGTCCAGAAGAAGCCGAGCTGCGGGTCTTGCGTGATCCCACGGCCTTGAAAGTAGAAGACGCCCAGATTCACCTGAGACTCAGCGTATCCCTGCTCCGCGGCGAGCTTGAACCATTTGAAAGCAGCCTTGTCGTCGGGAGGTCTGCCTTCGGCTTCGCTGTTCAGGAGTCCCTGCACATGCTGTGCCATGGGAACGCTTTCGAGTGCAGCGGACCTGCTAAGGCGTTCTGCCGCCTGGATGTCCTTCGAGACGCCTCGTCCCTGGAAGTACATCAGGCTGAGGGCGGCCCTGGCGTTCAAGTCGCCGGCCTTCTCCAGTGCCGCCATTAGCTTGGCAGCGCGATCGTAGTCTCCTTGCTGATAGGCGCGGACCGCCTGATCGTACTCGGGCGAAAGAGCCGGCGGTGCGGCAGCGGCGAAGCCGGGCCACAGGAGCGCTTGGCCAGCGAGAAGAGCGATAGCGGCAGTGCGCATGGGGACTCCTCGTGCTCGTTGCACCCCGACCTTACCCCTTCATCGACCCGACCAGGTTGTCACGCAGGCGCACCACCGCCTTCTGCAGCGTGCGGAACTCCTCCGGCGTCAGGCCGGTGGCGCCCATCAGGTTGCCGCCACTCGCCGCCTTCTCGCGCAACTTGCGCCCGTCGTCGGTGAGGCTGACCACCACCTGCCGTTCGTCCGCCAGGCCGCGGGCGCGGTTCACGTAGCCCATTTCCTCGAGCTTCTTGAGGATCGGCGTCAGCGTGTTCGATTCGAGAAACAGGTTTTGCCCGAGCTCGCGCACCGTCTGCTGGTCGCGTTCGGCCAGGCAGATCAGGGTGATGTACTGGGTGTAGGTCAGGCCCAGCTCGTCGAGGATCGGCCGGTAGGCCTTGCCGAAGGCGAGGTTGGCCGAGTAGACGGCGAAGCAGAGGAAGTCCGAGAGCTTGCGCTCCGGCGCTTTGGTCGATGGTTTGGCGCTCATGCGGCAGTCTACATCGCATGCGATTGAATCGAATCCGCTTGACAAGGTGGTGATGGTGGCTAAACTGCATCGCATCCGATTAAATCGGATTCGACTTAAATACACTTCAGCCATCGAAAGGACAACACATGAGCCAGATCGACCAGGTCCTCTACACGGGCCGCACCCACACCATTGCCGGCCGTGACGGCAGCGCACGCAGCGACGATGGCCGCCTGGACATCAAGTTATCGCGGCCCGGCGGCCCTGGCGCAGGCACCAACCCCGAGCAGTTGTTTGCGGCCGGCTGGTCGGCCTGCTTCCTCGGCGCGATGGCGCGCGCGGCGCAGAAGATGAGCCTGCGCCTGCCGCCGGATGCATCGGTCGACGCCGAGGTGGATCTCGGCAGCGGCGGCGACGAGTTCTTCCTGCAGGCGCGTCTGTGGGTCAACGTGCCCGGCCTGGACCGTGAAACGACGCAGGCGCTGGCCGATGCGGCGCACCAGATCTGCCCGTATTCCAAATCGACGCGCGGAAACATCGACGTGCAGATCGCCGTCGCCGCCTGACACCCCTCCACGCCTTCCATCGAGATATCCACCCATGAACTCCTTCAAGATGCTCTTCGTCGCACTCGCTGTCACGCTGTCGTTCTCGGCTGCTGCAGAAACAGCGGCCACGCCGCCCGCGAAATCAGTCGTCCTCGTCCACGGCGCGTTCGCCGACGGATCGAGCTGGGACGCCGTCGTGCCACTGCTGCAAGCCAAGGGTCTGAAGGTCGTCGCTGTGCAAAACCCGCTGACCTCGCTGGCCGACGACGTGGCATTCACGAAGCGCGCACTGAAGAACATTGAAGGGCCCGTGGTGCTGGTCGGCCATTCGTGGGGTGGCGTGGTCATCACGGAGGCCGGCGTGGACGAAAAGGTCAAGTCGCTGGTCTATGTGGCCGCCTTCGCACCGTCCGAAGGCCAGTCTGTCGCCGAACTTGCCAAGGACTACCCGACGCCGCCCGGCATCGCGAACCTGGTGTCGGATGCCGAAGGCTTCCTGACCATGACGGCGCCGGAGCTGGCGAAGAACTTCGCGCCCGACGTGCCGGCTTCGAAGACGGCGCTGATGGCCGCCTCGCAGGGTGCGGTTCGCGGCAAGAACTTCGAGGACAAGGTCTCCGCCGCCGCGTGGAAAACCAAGCCCTCCTGGTTCATCGCCGCCACCAAGGACCGGATGATCCAGCCCGAGCTGCAACAGGCGATGGCCAAGCGAATCGGCGCGCACACGACGGCGCTGCCGACCAGCCACGTGCCGATGCTCGTGGCGCCCAAGGATGTGGCGGCGGCCATCCTGGCGGCGGCGAAGTAAGGCGATGAAGAGACTGCTCACCGGCCTCGTCGGTGGCCTCGCGGCCATCGGCCTGGGCGTGAACTGCGCGCTGTTCGCGCCGGGCTCCGAAGCCTCGCCGTGGGCCGCACCGACCCAGGCCACGACGATGGCGACCCTGCCGCTCGACGGCGCCACCGGCTGGCTCAACTCGCCCGCGCTGACGGGCGAGAGCCTGCGTGGCAAGGTGGTGCTGGTCGACTTCTGGACCTATTCCTGCATCAACTGCCTGCGCACCTTGCCGTATGTGCGGGCCTGGGCGCAGAAGTACCGCGCCGCGGGGCTGGTTGTCATCGGCGTGCACACGCCCGAGTTCGCGTTCGAGGGCGAGGCAGCGAACGTGCAGCGTGCGGTGCGCGACCTGCAGATCGACTACCCCGTCGCGCTGGACAGCGGCTACGCGATCTGGCGCGCCTTCGGCAACCGCGGCTGGCCGGCGCTGTACTTCGTCGACGCCCAGGGCCGCATCCGTCACCAGCAGTACGGCGAGGGCCGGTATGACGAAGCCGAGCGGTTGATCCAGCAACTGCTGAAGGAGGCGGGGCGCGGCGCCGTGCCCACCGGCGTCGTCACGCCGCAGGGCCAAGGCACGCAAGCCGCCACCGGGCCGGTGGCGTCGATGTCCGAAGAAACCTATCTCGGCTTCGAGCGCGTCAGCGGGTTCGTCTCCAGCGATGGTGGATTGCGCCATGGTCGCGACCACGCCTATGCCGGCATCCCGACGCTGCGCACCAACCAGTGGACGCTCACCGGCACCTGGCGCGTGGACGAAGAGTCCGCACTGCTGCGGCAGGCGGGCGGGCGCATCGCCTACCGCTTCCGCGCACGCGACCTGCACCTGGTGCTCGGCAGCGAGAGCGGGCAGCCGGTGCGGTTTCGCGTCCGCATCGACGGCCGGCCACCAGGCGCCGACCATGGCGCGGACACCGATGCTGATGGCCTCGGCACTGTCGGCGCGCAGCGCCTCTATCAACTCGTTCGGCAGTCGTCGGGCGCCGCAGAGAGGACCTTCGAGATCGAGTTCCTCGATACCGGCGCCCGCGCCTACGCCTTCACTTTCGGATGAATGCCATGAACCCAGAAATCGATTCGCTGCGCCGTCGCCTTTTGGGCAGTGCCGCCGTGCTCCCACTCGGCATGCTGACATCGTCAGCGCGAGCGCAGAGCGTGAAGTCGGCGTCCACGCTGCCGGCCCTGCAGCCCGGCACCCATACGTCATTTGCCTCGCTGAAGCAGGTGTCTGCCGGTGTGCTCGACGTGGGCTACGCCGAGGCCGGCCCGGCCGACGGCCCGCCCGTGCTGTGCCTGCACGGTTGGCCCTACGACATCCACTGTTATGTCGATGTCGCACCCTTGCTCGCGTCAGCCGGCTACCGCGTGATCGTGCCATACGTGCGCGGCTACGGCAGCACGCGGTTCCTCTCGAACGACACGCCGCGCAACGGGCAGCAGGCTGCGCAGGCCGCCGACGTGATCGCGCTGATGGACGCGCTGCACATCGATCGCGCCATCGTCGCCGGTTGTGACTGGGGCGCGCGCACGGCCTGCATCCTCGCGGCGCTGTGGCCGCAGCGCTTCAAGGGGCTGGTCTCGGTCAGCGGCTACCTGGTGACAAACGTGCAGGCCGGCCAGCAGCCTCTGCCGCCGCAGGCGGAGCTGCAGTGGTGGTACCAGTACTACCTGGCCACCGAGCGTGGCCGCCTCGGCTACGCGAAGAACACGCATGCCTTCGCCAAACTCATCTGGCAGCTCGCCTCGCCGCAATGGCGCTTCGACGAGGCAACGTTCGGACGATCGGCCCGCGCGTTGGATAACCCCGACCAGGTCGCCATCGCCGTGCACAACTACCGCTGGCGCCTCGGCCTCGCGCCGGGCGAGGCGAAGTACGACGAGATCGAGGCGAGGCTGGCCAAGGCGCCGAGCGTCTCCTTGCCGACGATCACCCTCGAAGGTGACGCGAACGGCGCGCCGCACCCGGATCCGGCGGCCTATGCCAGCAAGTTCACCGGCCGCTACGAACACCGCCAGCTCACCGGTGGCGTCGGCCACAACCTGCCGCAGGAGGCACCGCAGGCTTTCGCGCAGGCCGTGATCGACGTCGACCGGACCTAACCGCGCGGCCCGCGGGCCGGGCGTCAGGCGACAATCCGGCCCATGAAAGTCATTCGCCTGCGTGAAGGCAAAGAACGCTCGCTGCTGCGCCACCACCCCTGGGTCTTCGCCGGCAGCATCGCCAAGGGCCAGGCCGATGCCGGCGAGACCGTGCGCGTCGAGAGCGACGACGGAAAGTTCCTCGCCTGGGCCGCCTTCAGCCCCAGCTCGCAGATTCGCGTGCGGGCCTGGACCTTCGATGAGAACGAGCGCGTCGACGCCGCGCTCTTCAAGCGCCGCATCGGCGCTGCCGTGGCACTGCGCCAGCGTATGGCGGTGGAAAGCGACGGCGTGCGCCTGATCCACGGCGAGGCCGATGGTCTGCCGGGCCTGGTGGTCGACCGCTACGGCGACCTGCTCAGCGCGCAGTTCCTGTCCGCCGGTACCGAGCGTTTCAAGAGCACGATCGCGGACGCGCTGCTGCAAGCCACCGGCTGCACGCGGCTGTACGAACGCTCAGATTCGGGTGTGCGTGCGCTCGAAGGGCTGGAGCCGGTGACCGGTTGGTTGCGCGGGGCTGACGAGCAAGGGGGCGCCACCGAGGTGACGATCCGCGAGCACGGCTGGAAGCTGACCGTCGATGTCGCCGAGGGTCACAAGACCGGCTTCTACCTCGATCAGCGCGACAACCGCGCTCGCCTGGCCGACTGGGTCCGCCGCTTCGGCTGCAAGCGGGTGCTGAACTGCTACAGCTACACCGGCGGCTTCAGCGTCGCAGCCTTGGCGGGTGGCGCCGAGCAGGTCGTCAGCGTTGATTCTTCGGCCCCGGCGCTGGCGCGCGCCACCGCCCACGTCGCGCTGAACGGCCACGACCCGGCGCGCCACCAGGCGCTCGATGCCGACGTGAACGGCTACCTGCGCGAAGCGCTGAAGAGTGGCGAGAAGTTCGACGCAATCGTGCTGGACCCGCCCAAGTTCGCGCCCACCGCGGCGCACGCCGAGCGCGCCGCCCGTGCCTACAAGGACATCAACCGCCTCGGCCTGAAGCTGCTCGCGCCGGGCGGCCTGCTGCTGACCTTCAGCTGCTCGGGCGGCATCGGCGCCGAGCTGTTCCACAAGATCGTCGCCGGCGCGGCGATGGATGCGCAGGTCGATGGCGCGATCCTCGCGCGGCTCGAAGGAGCGCCCGACCACCCGACCACGCTGATGTTCCCCGAGGGTGAGTACCTGAAGGGGCTGGCGGTGCTGAAGCAATAGCGCCAGCCGCGACGGGCCGGGCCATCCGGCCTTGCATCCGCGAACGTTTGCAACGCCGGCAACAAATCGTGCCGGCCAACCGCCTCAGCGACCTGGCTGCTTAGCACGCTTGTACGCGGCCAGCAGCCCGGGCGCGCGAATTGCCCGCCTGCGGTAAGCCCCTCCGGCAGGGCTTGACCCGCGCGTGCCCGTTCACGCAAAGTGCCGGACAAGGCGGCGCCGCTGCTGAACGACACGGGCAGGCCCGGCGCACCAGGCCCAGACAAATGCACAGGGTGGGCAACCGGGCTGTTGGAGCGGTGCATGGACGTTGAACTGGTCAATGCAACAGGCGGCAAACGGGGCACGCACGGCAGCTTGCCCGATGACGGCGCGCGCGGTTGGTTCGAGCGCCTGCTGGGGCGCGCCGACATCCGCGTCGGTGGCGAGCGGCCCTGGGACATCCAGCTGCTGGACCCCGACGTGCCCGAGCGCGTGCTGGCGCAAGGCACGCTGGGCCTGGGCGAAAGCTACATGGACGGTCACTGGGCCGCCGAGCGGCTCGACCAGTTCTTCGACAAGCTGGTAAGCGCGCAGATGGCGCGCGGCGGCCGGCCGATCGCCTTGGCGGCCAAGCCGCCGCTGTGGCACTTGCTCAAGACCCGCTTGCTGAACCTGCAGACCCAGTCGCGCGCCTGGCAGGTCGGCCAACAGCACTACGACCTGGGCAACGATTTCTACGCCGCGATGCTGGACCCGCGCATGACCTACACCTGCGCCTACTGGGGCGGTGGGGCGCAGACCTTGAGCGAAGCGCAAGAAGCCAAGCTCGAGTTGGTCTGCCGCAAGCTGATGCTGCGGCCTGGCATGCGTGTGCTGGACATCGGTTGCGGCTGGGGCAGCCTGATGAAATACGCCGCCGAACGCTTTGGCGTGCAGTGCGTTGGCGTCACGGTATCGGCCGAGCAGGTGGCGCTCGGGCGCGAGCTGTGCACGGGTCTTCCGGTCGAGTTCAGGCTGCAGGATTACCGCGGGCTGATCGACAAGGTCGACGAGTTGGGCGGCCGCTTCGATCGCGTCGTCAGCCTGGGCATGTTCGAGCACGTGGGCCACAAGAACTACACCGCGTTCATGCGGGTGGCCGAGGCCACGCTGAAGCCCGACGGGCTGTTCCTGTTGCACACGATCGGCCGCAACGAGCATGGCAACGGCACCGACCCGTGGATCGACAAGTACATCTTCCCCAACGGCGAGTTGCCGACCATCGCTCGCATCGGCCGCGTCTGCGAACGGCGCTTCGTCGTCGAAGACCTGCACAACTTCGGCGCCGACTACGACCGCACGCTGATGAGCTGGTACGCCAATGTCGAAGCTGCATGGCCGCGCTTTGCCGAGGCGCTGGGTGAGCGCTTCCGTCGCATGTGGACCTACTACCTGCTGTCGTGCGCCGGGGCCTTCCGCGCCCGCGACATTCAGCTCTGGCAGTGGGTACTGTCACCACGCGGTGTGCCGGGCGGCTATCACCGCCCGGCCTGACCTCTTGGGGTCTTCTTCCTCTCCTTCTCTCTCCCTCTCACGACAGCGTCAATCGTTCGGTGTTGTCAGCGCAGGCTGACGGTGCCTCGCTTCCAGCCCGCATCCTGAAAGCGCTGGAAGGCGGCCAGGATCTGCGGCGTGCTGGCGAACTTGTCGGTCGTCAGCGTCGGCAGCTTGGCGACTTCGAAGCGGCGGCTCCAGCGGCCTTCGGTGCGGGCTTCGCGGGCCAGCAGCAGCTTCGGCTCGGCACCGGGCGCAAAGCCGGCGTATTCGACATAGCCTGCATCGGCGCCGAGCGGGTTGCCGGGGGCGGGCGGCAGCACGTCCAGCGTCCAGCCTTGCTGCGCGTCCTTGCGCAGCACCCAAAGCTCGCGCCAGGTGGCCAGCGGTTGCACGGCGACTGTCAGCAGCGTGGCGCCCGGGTCGACGGTGGCCGAGTTCAGCCACACCACGCCCCAGGTGCAGCGGCGCAGCAGCGGCTGCTTCGCATCGTGTTGCGCGTCCACCAGTAGCAGGCAGGTTTCGCCCGGTTCACCGGTCTGGGTGACCAGCGTCGGCCGACGCATGATGTCCGGTGTGCCGATCGGCGCTGGCGCCGCAGCCCAGCGCGACGCACCGACGCGGATTGCTGCGTCGTTGTATTCGGCCTGGTCTTCTTCTGCCAGCTCGGTAGCGCGCACACCAGCCAGTTCGTCCGTGGCGCGCTGGCCTGCAGCCTGCGCTGCCTCGCCGCGGCGGGCTTGCGCAAACGCCAGCGACGACCAGACGCCCGCGCGGCGCAGCCGCAGCTTGTTCTTCGTCCACTCGGGCAGCGTCGCCATCGCGTTGGGGCTCAGCCTGTCCAGTACTTCGGCACGCCATTTGTCGCGCGCTTCACGGTCGGTCGGCTTCAGGCCTGGGTCGACGCAGTCGTGCCGCGTCAGGCCCAGCACGGCGCGGGCCTGTTGCTCGGGCGTGGCCTGCGGCATCGCCAACACACGGCCGTAGGCCTCGCCGTCGTAGCAGAGCTGCACCGCACCGTCGCGCTCGAAGTTCACCCAGCGCACGCCATAAGCGCCGACGCCATCCAGGTGGGCCGAGAGGGTGGTGCTCGGTGTGGTGTTGCGCGAAGAAGCCCGGCGCGCCAGCCGCTCGGCCATCGTGCCGATCGCGTCGAAGGGTTCTGGCCCGATGTCGCGCGCCGATGCAGCCTTCAGGTAGGCCGCAGCGTAGGCGATGCCGAGGGCCTCCGACCCCGGCGTGTCCTTGACGAAGCGCAGCACTGCGAGCAGCTCGGGCGCGTCGGCCTCTTTTGCATCGGTACCGCGCACCTGGGCAGCCTTCACATAGCCGCCACGCTCACGCTTGTGGTCCCAGACCTGCAGGTAGCCCAAGCGCTCGCCGCGCACTTCGAGCGCGTCGCCTTGCCACAGCTGGGCTTGGGCGGGTGCGCTGTCGCTGGGCGAAGCGCGCAGCGCGGTGGCGTCTTGCGTCACCAGCGCGAGGCTGGACAGGGCGGCAGCGGCAACAGTGGTCGCGATCATCATCGGCTCCTTACTGGGTGTTTTCTTCTTCGGCCTGCACTTCACCCACGGCGCGCGTGGTGGTCGCCTTGGCCTGGGTGCCCAGCAGCGTCGAGCCGATGAAGCCACCATCGGCCGGCGGCGGCGCGATGATCACTTGCACCTTGTCCGACAGCTTGTCGGCCAGCGTCTTCTGGATCAGCAGCGGGTGGCGGGTGATCAGTGCGCCTTCACGTGCCATCTGCTCGCTGTTGGCCAGGCCGACCTTCTGCAGGCGGTAGGCCTCGGCATCGGCCAGCTTCTGGCGTGAATCGGCTTCACCTTGCGCTTCGATGCGGCGCGCTTGTGCGCTGGCCTCGGCGCCCTTCACGCGGGCCTGCTTCTCGGCTTCCGCTTCCAACTGGCGCTGCTCGATCTGCTTCTGCTTGAACGGCAGCACGTGCTTCATCGCTTCTTCCTGTGCCTTGGCCGCGATGATCTGTTCGCGCGCCGCCGCTTCAGCCTGCTTCTCGCGCCGCACGCCGTCGGCTTGCGCTTCGAGCGCGGTCTGCTCGACCTGCTTTTCCTTCAGCACCAGCGTGTAGCGCATC
Source organism: Ideonella sp. P3_A4 (assembly GCF_056403075.1). Classification (NCBI taxonomy): domain Bacteria; kingdom Pseudomonadati; phylum Pseudomonadota; class Betaproteobacteria; order Burkholderiales; family Sphaerotilaceae; genus Ideonella; species Ideonella sp. P3_A4. The sequence goes on from NZ_JBFUGE010000008.1 coordinate 24,119, forward strand.
TTCTCGGCCGCCAGCTCTTCGGCCAGCAGGCGGTCCATGCCGCGGCGGTAGTCTTCCGGCAGGTCGATCTTGCCCAGCGTCACGCCCTTGAGCAGCACGCCATCGGCGGCCAGGCGCGGCTTCAGCTCGGTCTCGATCGCCTGCTGCAGCTCGGCGCGCTTGCTGGAGAAGATCTCGCGCACCGTGTAGCGCGCCATCACCTTGTAGATCACGCCGTTGACCGCCGGCTGCACGATGTCGGCACCCAGGTCGTTCGGCAGGCTGCCAGCCATCGCTGCGACGCGGGTCGGGTCCAGCGCGTAACGTACCGACAGGTCGACGCCGAGCGACAGGCCTTCGACCGACTGGTACGGCGATTCACCGTCGGCGCGCAGGCTGCCGAGCGGGCGGTAGACCTGGTCACGCAGCGGCAGCGTGCGCAGCGTGTGCAGGCCGGGCAGCACGAGCGCGCTGCCTTCGTGCAACTCGGTGCTGCTGCCGGTCAAGCGGTTCGAGCGCACGCCGACTTCACCGTGCTCGATGCTGGCCAGCGGCGGGTTCTTCCACAACACGTAGGCCGAGGCGACCGCCAGGCCGGCGACCAGCAGCACCACCCGTGAAGAGTGCAGGGTGGTGGCGCCGCGGCGAAAGGTGACGTTGGTGGCGCGGGCCATCCGGTTCAGCCGGGTCTTCCAGCCGGGTTGGCGTGACGAAGAGGCCGGTTCCGGCTGTTCGAAGCTGCTGGGGGTGTCGTCGTCGTTCATGGTGTCGTCCTGTCGTGGTGTCTCTGTGAGGGCCGTCGCGTTCTTCGCTTCGGCATGGCCCTCATTCTTCGAATCCACCGCAGAGCAAGCGAGAGCCGCGCACACCCAGTTCGCACGCGTTCGTGAAGGCACGCGCCGGGGTCCGGAAGAAACCTTCACACCGGCTGCCTCAGGGGCTCGGGATAATCGCCCGCAGCAGTTCAAACCGGAGCGAACCCATGGTGAAAGTGGCCGTGATCGAAGACGACCAGCCGACCAGTCAGCAGCTGTGTGGCTGGATCGCGGCGGCGCGGCCGGGCATCCAGGTCGACACCTGGTTCACCCGCGACGAGGCCGAGGCCGCAATCGCTCGCGAGCGCTACGACCTGGTGGTGCTCGACATCGAGCTCGGCCGTGAGCGCAACGCCGGCGTGGCCATCATCAACGCGATCAACAAGCGCCATGCCGGCACACCGGTGCTGGTGGTCTCAGCGATGCCGGCCGCCATCTACCGCAGCATCATGAAGGCGCTCGACGCCTGGGACTACCTGCAGAAGACCACCTTCGACGAGGCCGACTTCGTCGAAACCTTTCTCGACATCCTGCGCGCCACCAAAGACAAGGCGCCTACGCCCGAGCCCGCGGCGCCGCGCGATGAACTGCTGGTCGACCCGTTGCGCCAGGGTGCTGCCATCTGGCGCGGCCAGCGCGTGAACCTGCCGCTGACCGCGCAGCGCATCCTCAGCGCGCTGTACCAGCGCCGTGGCGAGGTCGTCAGCTACGAAGACCTCTACCAAGTCGTCAAGAGCGGCCGCAACCGCGACAACATCCGCAAGCACGTCAGCACCATCCGCGACGCCTTCCGCGACATCGACCCGACCTTCGACGGCATTGCCAACGTGCCGATGCGCGGCTTCCGCTGGGAGCCCTGATGCGCTGGACTTCAGGCCTGCCCGACGTGCAGGCGCTGCTGCCCACCCGCATCCCGCTGCGGCTGCGGGTCTTCTTCCGCGGCGTGTTCGTACTGCTGGCGCTGGCCACCGTTGCGCTGGCGGGCTTTGTCTTGCGTGAGGAAAAGGAGCTGGGCCTGCGCGCCTACCGCGAAGGCTTCGGCAAGACCAAGGAACAGATCGTCGCCCGCCTGCGCCACCCCACCGGCCAGTTGGCGCTGCTGAATCCCGACACGCGCGGCGCGGCGGTGACGCCGCTGCACCCTGTCGTGCTGCCGTTCTCGGCGATCGACTTCGACGACAAGGCCAAGGTGCAGCAGGCGATCGAGATGGCCGGCTGCGGCGTGCAGTACGGCGACGGCGCGACGCTGTGCGTGGCGATCGGCAGCAACCCGTTGGCGGGCGGCTTCATCTACGCCGTGGGCGGCTTTGCCACTGGCGAGCTGGTGCCCAAACCGCCTGGCGTGCGCGACCTGGGCACCGCGCACCGCGTGCGCGTCGAAGTCGCGATGCGCGGCCAGACCTGGCGCTGGCTTGCTCCATATGAAGGCGGGCCCGACATCACCGGCGCCCAGCGCGGCCGCTTGACAGGTTTTGCCGAAGAGGTCGATGGCACGCTGGCGCTGAAGCCCGTGCGTGACTTCCGCGGTTGGCTTTGGCAAGACGCACGCTGCGTCGACGGTCAGACCGGCGACGACTGCCCCCGCCGCGCGTTCTACTCGGTGCGCCTGCCGATCGAGCTCTTTCGCGACGAGCTGCAGGCCAAGCGCAGTCAGCTCGTCTGGCCGCCGGCCGACCTGAACCGCATCCTCGTGCACTTGCAGGTGCTGGCGCCCAGCGGCGCGACGCTGTTCGACAGCAACCAGCCCGACGCGACACCGCCGTTCGGCCTGGCCGACCTGCAGCCGCTGCTGCTGCCCGGCGAGACGCTGCGCCTGGCCAAGGCCGGCGCGCAGGGCGAAACCGAACTCGCGCTGCTGCAGGGCAACGAAGTGCCCGGCGTGGCTGAGCCCTCTTGGTGGGACCGCTTCACTGCGCAACTGATCCGCCGTCTGGAGGTCGATGGCTACGAACAGGCGCTGGTCGCGCAAGACACGATCGCCACGCCGCTCGGCCGCTACGAGTTGACGCTGACCGGCGACGTGCGCAGCGTCAACCGCACGCTCGGCCGCGTGGCCGCACGCGTCGGCTGGATCGTCGTCGCGATGCTCGCCGCGATCGTGCTGGCCTGGGCCGCGATCGAGCTGCGCATCGTCCGCCGCATCACGCTGCTGACCAAACGCGCCGCCGCGGTGCGCCATGGTGTGCAAAGCCTGAAGGGTGGGGCGGACGATGAAGTCCGCCTCGACGTGGCCGACCTGCGCGGCAGCGACGAGCTGGGCTTGTTGGCCGGCACGCTGGCCGAGCTGCTGGAGCGTGTCAACGACGACGTGCGGCGCGAGCAGATCCGCACCGCGCAAGAGCGCGAGCAATGGCACGCGGTGGGCCACGAGATCATGTCGCCGCTGCAAAGCCTGCTGGCGCTGCACCCGGGCGATTCGGACCCGAGCCACCGCTACCTGCGCCGCATGCAGCAGGCGGTGCGTGTGCTCTATGGCCAAGCCTCGCCGACCGAGGCTTTCGAAGCCACCACGCTGCCGGTGCAGGCGCTGGACATCGACGAATTCCTGCGCCACGTGGCCGACAACGCGCCACACGCCGGCATCAACGACGTGCGCTACACCAGCGCCGGCGCGCCTTGCCTGGTGCGTGGCGACGCCTATGCGCTGGAAGACGTGGTGACCCACGTGCTGCGCAACGCCGAGCGCTACCGCCCCGCGGGTACGCCGGTCCAGCTGACGCTCGCAACGGTCGACGCGGGTGTCGAAGTCACCATTCACAACCAGGGCCCGCCGATCCCCGACTCACTGGTCGGCCGGATCTTCGAATACGGCGTGTCTGACGCGGCCGGCGAGCCGGGCGCCGACCCCGCCCACCGCGGCCAGGGCCTGTTCGTCGTGCGCACCTACATGGCCAAGATGGGTGGCACGGTGGAGGCTCGCAACGAGCCTGCAGGCGGCGTGAGTTTCGTGTTGCGCCTGGCGCGGGCTTGACGGCCCTGGCCGGCAGGCGCGGCGGAATGGATGCAAAATCCCCTTTCCTACCCGTGTCCAGCCCCATGAGCCGCATTCCCCCGATCAGTGAAGACCGCATGCTCGATGCCGAGGCCCGGTTCCCCGAACTGGCGGCGCGGGCCGGTCGCGCGGCCCATGAGCGGGCGTTGAAGAACACCGGCCGCGTCGTGATGAAGAAAGCCGGGCGCGCGTCGAGCAGTCAGTTGGTCGAGTTGCGCGCGGACGGCTCGGAGCACGTGATCAAGGCGCTGCCCGCTGACACACCAGTGCAGCCGGGGCTGGTGCTCAAGCGCAAGAAGGCGGCGCCGGTCCGCAGTGACCGCTGATTCGCCGCTGCGCTCTCAGGCGCGGCTTCGTGTGTTCGCCGGGCCGAACGGCTCGGGCAAGAGCACGATCCACACCGAATTGCGTCCGGAGTGGATTGGCGTCTATGTGAATGCAGACGACATCGAGAAGGCGCTTGCGGTGCGCGGCCAGCTTGAATTGGCCGATTTCGAGCTGGATGGCGCCGATAGCGCTCTGCAGCGTAGATTTGCGGCGATCGTGCAGTCGTCGGGGTTGTTGAAGAGTGCGGGGTTGGCCAGCGTGGCCGATCGTGTTGCCTGGAAGGGCGGCGCACTGCAGGTCCCGCATGCCGACGTCAACTCGTACCTCGCTTCGGTGACGGCGGACTTCATTCGCCGCGAACTGCTGAGCCAAGGAGCCTCGTTCACCTTCGAAACGGTCATGTCGTCGCCGGACAAAGTGGCTTTCATGCGTGAGGCTCAGGCACAGGGCTACCGGACGTACCTGTACTTCGTGGCGACCGGTGATCCGACGATCAATATCGAGCGAGTGCAGCTGCGTGTCAGCGAAGGGGGCCATGCAGTGCCCGATGACAAGGTGGTTCAGCGCTACCACCGGTCGATCGAACTGCTTGACGAGGCCTGCGGTGCGGCCAACCGGGCCTACATCTTCGACAACTCCGGCGCGGCGCACGAACTGATCGCCGAGGTCACCAACGGTGAATCGCTCGAGGTGCGCACGGCAGCGATGCCGGCTTGGTTCGTCGCCACGTCGCTGTGGCGGTCGTTTCAGGACTGAGACCCAGCGCAGACGGGCGGCGTCACGGCGCTGCCACCCGCGGGTCGAACTTCGCCCGCTTCAGCGCGAAATAGGTCTTCACGTTGCGCACGTTCGCGTCCTGCGTGAACAGGCGCTGCGTGAACGCGTGGAAGGCCGGCATGTCGGCGGCCCAGGCGATCAGCACGAAATCCGGCCCGGGCGACACGCGCCAGCACTGCTGCACGGATGCGTCGGCCACGGCGCGCTGCTCGAAGGCGGCTTGGTGCTCGTCGCCCTGCCGGTCCAGCGTGATCTCGCATACCGCGCTCAGGCCTCGCTCGGCAAAGCGTGGCGCGAGCAGGGCGGTGAAGCGCTGGATCACGCCGGCATCGCGCAGCCGCTTGACGCGGCGCAGCGCAGTGGCGGGCGACACATGCGCCGCCTGCGCCAGCGCGTGATTGGTCAGGCTGGCATCGGCCTGCAAAAGGTCCAGCAGACGCCAGTCGATGGTGTCCAAAGCGAATGATTCATTCAATTCTTCAGCCATGGTGATGAATTATTCCACTACGACCGTGGCGAGGCAAAAGCTTTCATTGCCGATTCAAATTTGAAAGCATCGTTCTCGCCGTGAGGCCTACGATCCCGTCATCGCCGCACAGCGGCCTATCGTCAGGACACCCCACCATGTGCGGCATCGTCGGCGCGGTCAGCGCTCAGAACATCGTCCCCATCCTCGTCCAAGGCCTGCAGCGGCTCGAATACCGCGGCTACGACTCTTGCGGCGTGGCGGTCCATCAAGACGGCACACTGCGCCGCAGCCGCTCGACCGAGCGCGTGGCCGACCTGCTGGCCCAAGTGCAGCACGACGGTGTCGCCAGCGGCACCGGCATCGCCCACACCCGCTGGGCCACGCACGGCGCGCCGGCGGTGCACAACGCGCACCCACACTTCTCGCGCGACCGCATCGCACTGGTCCACAACGGCATCATCGAGAACCACGACGAGCTGCGCGACGAGCTGAAGGCCAAGGGCTACGTCTTCGAGAGCCAGACCGACACCGAGGTCATCGCGCACCTGGTGCACCACCACTACGACGGTGACCTGTTCGACGCGGTGCAGCGCACCGTACAGCTGCTGAAGGGCGCTTTTGCGATCGCCGTCTTCTGCCGCGACGAGCCACACCGCGTGGTCGGTGCGCGCGAAGGCTCACCACTGGTGTTGGGTGTCGACGAGGTCAGCGGTGCGCGCTACCTCGCGTCCGACGCGATGGCGCTGGCCGGTGTGACCGACCGCATCGCCTACCTCGAAGAAGGCGATGTGGTCGACCTGCAGCTGGGCAAGCACTGGGTCACTGCGCGTGACGCTAGCGGCCAGTTCCGCCCGGTGACGCGCGAAGTGAAGACGGTGCACGTGGCCAGTGGCGCCGCCGAGCTCGGCCCCTACCGCCACTACATGCAGAAAGAAATCTTCGAGCAGCCGCGCGCGATCGCCGACACGCTCGAAGGCGTGCACGGCATCACGCCTGAGCTGTTCGGCGACGGCGCCTACCGCGTGTTCAAGGAGGTCGACCGCGTGCTGATCCTCGCCTGTGGCACCAGCTACTACTCCGGCTCGACCGCCAAGTACTGGCTGGAGAGCATCGCCAAGATCAAGACCGACGTCGAGATCGCCAGCGAGTATCGCTACCGCGACAGCGTCCCTGACCCGCGCACGCTGGTCGTCACCATCAGCCAAAGCGGCGAGACGGCCGACACGCTGGCCGCGCTGAAGCACGCACGCTCACTGGGCATGCATCACACGCTGACGATCTGCAACGTCGCGACCAGCGCGATGGTGCGTGAATGCTCGCTGGCCTACGTGACGCGCGCGGGCGTCGAAGTCGGCGTGGCCAGCACCAAGGCCTTCACCACACAGCTGGCCGCGCTGTTCTTGCTGACTCTTTCACTCGCGCAAGTGCGCGGCCACCTGACCGATGAAGAAGAAGCCGCGCACCTGAAGGCGATGCGCCACTTGCCTGTCGCGTTGCAAGCCGTGCTCGCGCTGGAGCCCCAGGTTGTCAGCTGGGCCGAGGCCTTTGCTCGCAAGGAAAACGCGCTCTTCCTCGGTCGCGGCCTGCACTACCCGATCGCACTCGAAGGCGCGCTGAAGCTCAAGGAGATCAGCTACATCCACGCCGAGGCCTACCCCGCCGGCGAACTGAAGCACGGCCCGCTTGCCTTGGTGACCGCTGAGATGCCGGTCGTCACCGTGGCCCCGCACGACGCGCTGCTCGAAAAGCTCAAGAGCAACATGCAGGAAGTGCGGGCGCGCAAGGGCGAGTTGTTCGTCTTTGCAGATGCCGACAGCCGCATCACTGCCGACGAAGGCGTGCATGTCATCCGCATGCCCGAGCACTACGGCGCGCTGTCACCGATCCTGCATGTGGTGCCGCTGCAGTTGCTGGCGTATCACACGGCCTGCGCAAGAGGGACGGATGTTGACAAGCCGCGCAACTTGGCCAAGAGCGTGACCGTCGAATGACGGTCGCGCTCTCGGCGGCACGGCATGCCGTGCCCGCGCCTTCGGCGCGCAAGTTGCGCGGCTTGCGGCTGACGCTCACATCGCCTCGGGCGATGTGAAGGCGCGGCAGCGCCGGGCTGCTGCCACAACCCAGAAACCGCCTGACTTGCGGTGCAGGCTCATGTCGGCTTCGCCGACGTGAAGCCGCGAAGGGGCGGGCAGAAACCACAAGCCGCGCAACTTGCGGCTGACGCTCACATCGCCTTGGCGAAGTGAAGGCGCGGGAGCGCCGGGCGGCTGCCACAACCCAGAAACCTCGCCAAGAGCGCCACCGTCGAAAGGCGTGACGCGCTTTCGTCTTGATGCAGAGTTGAAAAGCCAACTCCTCCGAGTCCACCCCTGCCGGCAATCGTCCGGCCTGGCGTCGCCTTACCCGCAAGTTCCGCGGCATTGGCACCAGCTGTTACCAAGAACTGTTGGCGAATAGCGCGATTTGACAGATTTCATCTGTTTGACATTTTCGCTTTCTACATTGCGGGCCTGTTGTCGTGGCGTCGGTCRCTGGCTACCCCTTGGGGAGTGGTCAGCCGCCGGCGCTTTACTTTCCTCCCGCCATCGCCAGAGCCTCATGTCTTCTTCCAAGTTCCAGACTTCCCGCCGCAGCCTCGTCAAGATGTTCGCGGGCATGCCGCTGTTGCCCCTCAGCGGCGCTTTGACCTCCGCCGGCCTGCTGACGGCTTGCGACTTCGGTGGCGATGACGACAAGTCCGATGCCCAATTGACCGGCGTCAGCTTCAGCGCGATGGCTGCGCCGGCGCTGACGAACGCCGGCGCGATGGCGACCACCACGATGGGTTCAAGTCTGGTCGCGACCTTCGACGACAACAGCACGCAGACCTTCACGCTCGGCTATCAGCCGTTCTTCGTCACTGGCACGGCCGTCTCCAACGGTGCCGGCGGCACGGTGATCGCCGGCGGCTACTACGACATCGACAACCAGCCGATCGTCGACAGCTCGGTGCCCGGCTCGGAGCGCCAGTTCTTCTCGGACGCGCCGGACGGTACGTCGCTGCTCACTGTCGACGGCGCGAACGTCGCCGGCGTCAAGGGCAACACCGTCTTTGCCGTGGTGCAGTTCGAGTACACCAGCCGCAACCAGGCGCTCGCCTCGATGTACGGCATGCTGCCGTCGCCGATCGCCGTGCTGACGCTGGACCAGGACAAGGACACCGGCAAGCTCAGCCTGGTGAAGTACCACAACGTCGACACCTCGGGCGTGAACGGCCTGTGGATCACCTGCGGCGCGAGCCTGTCGCCCTGGGGCACGCACCTTTCGTCGGAAGAATACGAACCGGATGCCTTCGACCAGGGCGCCAACGGCCAGTCACTGGCGGTGCTGGCCGGCTACAGCCAGAGCCTGTTCGGTGACGCCGCGACGGCCAACCCCTATGACTACGGCCACCTGCCCGAAGTCACCGTCAACACCGACGGCACCGGCACGATCAAGAAGCACTACTGCCTGGGCCGCATTTCGCACGAGCTGATCCAGGTGATGCCGGACAACCGCACTGCGCTGATGGGCGACGACGCCACCAACGGCGCGCTGTTCATGTTCGTCGCCGACCAGGAGCGGGACCTGTCTGCCGGCACGCTGTACGTCGCCAAATACACCACCGAGTTGAATGCCACGTCGAGTGCCAGCATCAGCTGGATCAAGCTGGGCCAGGCCACCAGCGCGCAGGTCAAGGCCTTGGTGGATGGTGGCATCGTCGCGACCGACATCATGGACTCGGTCAACGTCGACCCGCTGGACCCGAGCTACACCCAGATCGTCCTGAACAAGAAGACGCTGTGGGTGCGCGTCAAGGCCGGCCAGGAGAAGGCTGCGGCCTACCTGGAAACGCACCGCTACGCCGCGCTCAAGGGCGCCAGCACGGCTTTCACCAAGATGGAAGGCACGACGGTCAACATCAAGGACAAGAAGGCCTACTCGGCCATCTCGGCGATCAAGGATTCGATGGTGAGCGGGGGCTCGGGCTTCGTTGCCGCCAACAACGTGGTGTTCCCCGCGGCTGTCTACTCAGGCGGCGTGCTGGAGCACACGCTGACTGCAGCAGTGAAGGACAGCGACGGCAATGCCATCGACAGCGAATGGGTGCCGGCCAGCTCGCAATTCATCCTGCTGGGCGAGGACCTCGTGACCGCTGACTCGCTGGGCAACTTGGCCAACCCGGACAAGCTCGGCAACCCGGACAACCTGAAGTTCTCCGAAGAGATGCGCACCCTGTTCATCGGAGAGGACAGCGGCATGCACGTCAACAACTTCCTGTGGGCCTACAACGTCGACACCAAGCAACTGAGCCGCATCCTCAGCTGCCCGTCCGGTGCCGAGTCCACCGGGCTCCAGGCGGTCGATTCCATCAACGGCTGGACCTACATCATGAGCAACTTCCAACACCCTGGTGATTGGGAGTCGCCGCTGCACGATGTGGTCAAGCCGACGCTGGACCCGTTGATCCGCGCCAACTACAAGGACCGCTTTGGCGCCRCCGTGGGCTACGTCACCTCCACGGACACGCAGATCAAGCTGGAAGCCTGAGCCCGAACGCCTCACTTCCCTGGGGCGCGCCTGCGGCCCGGCGCCGTGAGGCACGAGGCTTCTGGACACGTAAGTAAGCGTCGACTAGGGCGGGAGCTCACCTAGTCGACCACGACGACCATCTTCCCGTGCCCCTCCTGGGCGTCGAGGGCGCGGTGGGCGTCCCGAATTTCTTCGAAGCGGAAGACGCGGCTCGGCGATGCGCGCAGCGTCCCGGCTTCGGCCAGCTCGATCAGCTGTTGGAACGGCACGTCCGACAGCGGGTACTCGGGCGTCCCATAGACGAAGGCGCTGGCGAAGAAACTCAGCTGGCGCCCGCTGGGCAGTTGCGCCATCGGGTCGAAGCGCTCGATCGGCGCGCCGCCGCCCAGGAAGCCGGCGATGCAGACGCGTCCCCCGCGGCGCACTGCGCGCAGCGAGTCGAGCACCGTCGACGTGCCGACCAGGTCCAGCACTGCGTCGACGCCCGACGGCGCGACCTCGAGCAGATGCGCATGCAGCGAAGGCCCCTCTTCGAGGACGAGGCGCGCGCCCAGCGCCCGCGGCGTGTCGGCGCGCGCGAGGTCGCGCACCGTGGCCATCACCTCTGCCCCGTGGTGACGCGCCAGGTCGAGCGCTGCCTGGCCGAGCGCCGAGTTCGCACCGCGCACCGCCAGGCGCTGGCCGGGCTCGAGCCGCAGGTTGTCGTGCAGGCAACTCCACGCTGTCGCGTAGGACTCGGGCAAGGCGGCCAGCCGTTCCCAGCCCAAGGAGGTGCTCACGGCTACAACGTTAGCCGCCGGCACACAAACCGCCTCGGCATAGCTCCCGGGCAGGCTGCGGCCGAGGCCGCCCATCAGCGCAATCACGCGCTGACCCGGCTCGAGGCGGCGCGCCGGATCTTCGATCACCTCGCCCACGCACTCGATGCCCGAGATCGCCGCCACCTCGCCCCAGGCCCCGGTGCGAAAGTACTGCTCGGCGCGGTTCAGCCCGAACGCCCGCACGCGCACCAGCACCTGGCCCGGCGCCGGGCGTGGCGTCGGGACCTCGCGGATCTCCAGCTGTTCCGGTCCGCCGTATTGCCGTCTCACGATGGCTCGCATGTCCGTCCTTCATTCAAAGTTGTGGGAAGGGCTGGACGTTAGGAGGCCACCGCTGATAATCAAATCGAAAGATTTCGCCAGACTTTGTTCAAGATGATGACAAACCTCGCTGGCCTCTCATTGCAGTCACTGGCGTGCCTCGACGCCGTCGTGAGCGAGGGCGGTTTCCAGGCCGCGGCCACGAAGTTGCACCGCACGCACTCCGCCGTCTTCGCGGCGATCCACCAACTCGAGTCGCGAACAGGCGTCGCGCTGCTTGACCGATCGGGCTACCGCGTCGTCCTCACCGAGCCGGGCAAGGCCTTCCATGCGCGGGCGAAGGCGGTGCTTGCCGAGGCGGGCGCGCTGCACGCGCTGGCGGGTCAGTTGAGCGCGGGCGAGGAGACCGATCTGCGTGTCGTCATCGGCGATCTCACGCCCACCGCCCCGGTGTTGCGGCAGCTGAAGCGCTTCTTCGACCAATGCACGACGACACGGCTGCACCTGCACTTCGAATCGCTCGGCGGCCCTTGCGAACGCCTGTTCGCCGGCGAGGCCGATCTCGTGCTGCACCATGTCGACTCGGCGGACCCGCGCCTGGAGTGGGTGAAGCTGCTGTCCGTCACCCTCGTGCCGGTCGTCGCGCCGGGCTTCCTGCCCGTCCCGATCACGCGCAGCTTGACGCCTGCGGTGATGCAGGACCAGGTGCAGTGCATCCTGCGCGACTCGGCGCGCGAGCCCAGCCGCGACTACCACGTCATCGAGGGTGCGCGCAGCTGGACAGTCGCCGACCAGCAGACCAAGAAAGAGCTGATCTTGCGCGGCATGGGTTGGGGCCACATGCCGCTGCACCTCGTCGACAAGGAGTTGCGCAGTGGCCGCCTGCTGTCCATCGAGGGGCGGCACTTCAAGCGATCGCGGCTCGACATCGTCGCCGCACGTCTGCGTGGCCGCCACGTGGGGCCCGTCGCCGCGCGGTTATGGGACTCGCTCGTGGCTGCTGTCGGCGAGTGAGCGAAGCGGGCGCCGTTCGTGCAACCTACTCCTCATTGCGACCCGTGCCTTCACGATCGCGCTCATACCGTTTGGCGAGCGGAAATGGCGGCAACCAGGCCTCGCGGCGAATCGTCCACAGTTCGTAGGTAGGCTTCAGTTGGTCAGGCGCATCCAACGATCCCAGGTTCACTTCGATCTCGTCTGCGCTGCGTGAGAAGACCGACGAGCCGCAGCGGGGGCAGAAAAACCGTCCGGCGTAATCGCGTGTTTCGCCATCGATCGTCACCGCCTCCTGCGGAAAGATTGCGGAGGCGTGAAAGAGCGCGCCGTGATGCTTGCGGCAGTCGAGACAGTGGCAAAGGCCGACCCGGTAGGGGCGCCCCGTCGCCATGAGTCGGACACTGCCGCACAGGCAGCCGCCGGTGAATCGGTCCATGCGGTGTCTCCTCAATTCACATGCAAGAGGTTCGCTCGCTCGTGGTGGAGCGGTGATCTATTTCACCGGTTGCCTATGTCGGTAGACGCATCGTCGCCGTTCTACGAGGCCTGCGGGCAGAATCGTAGGCTTTCCCAAAAATAGGCAGCGCGCTGCGCTGTTTGCAAGTGCATTTCGTGCAGTATCGACTGTTGGCAAAGCCCATCAATGAACACCACCCTGTCATCCAAGACGTCGTTGCCAACTGCTTTGTTGCAACCTCGCTTGAATCTCAGGCCATCACGGTGGCTTCTCGCCAATTCGAAGAAAACCATTGGGAAGTGATCACTATCACTCGACAGCCATCGTTCGTCGAGCGGGAGGAGTTTCTGGACGACGCGGAATGGCTTGATTGGTTCGATCAGGCGGTCGAATACGGGGAGTGCTTCGCGTTTGACCGCTGGCCCTCCCAAGACTTGAATACTCGCGCCATTCCTGCATCGGCTATGGAGGCAAAGGCCGTCTAAGAAGGGTGCGGCGGACCTTGTCCGAATCGCACGTAAGGGGCTCACCAAGCAGATTGGCGAGACACCAAGTGGCGTGATGAGTAGAGGTGGATCGAAGCCGGCGCCTGGCCCAAGGTCACGGCTTGACGGCCGGCCATGGACTAGCACACCCCAGGCCGATCACTTCCCCGTCTGCGCCAATGCATGGTGCCGCATCATCGCCGTGGCCAGCTCCAGGTTTCCGTACCTCGTCAGCCCTGCGATGCCGTCCTCGAGCACGCTGGCCGGGTCCCCTTGCCCGAGCTTGAACTGCACCTGCGTGTCCAGGATGGTGGCGCGGAAGGGGACGATGGCGGTGGCGATTTGCTCGAAGCGCGGTCCCATTTCTTCGACGCTCCATGGGTTCGGGTAGGGCGCGTCGACGTGGTGGATCAGCGTCTCCAGCGCTTTGCGTGCGGCGCCGGGGCGTTCGTCCAGCTCGATGTCGACCTTGAAGTGGACGGCCTGGTAGTTCCAGGTGGGGGCGTACTTTCGCTCGCGCAACCATGACGACGAGATGTAGCCTTGCGCGCCAGAGAAGGCGACCAGGGCTCGGCGCTCGCGCTTGACCAGCTCGACCTGCGGGTTGAAGCGCGAGAAGTGGCCGATCAGCGTGCCCCGTCCTTCTGAATCGCGTTGCAGAACGAGAGGCAGGGGCGACGCTTGCGTGTCGCCGTCGACGGTGCTGATGACGAGCGCCAGGGGGTAAGCCGCGACCATGCGGTCGATTTCGCTGTCGGATGTCGGACGGAAGATTTCCGGGGTGTTCATGAACTGAGCTGCTCGCAGAGATGATTCGGGCGCAGCGCCACGCCGAATGTCGGTGCAGGCTCGCCGCGGATGAAGAGGCCCGGATGATAGGAACCAGCTTCACCGCTGGCTCGATCGACTACGTAAGTTCGTCGTTCAGGATCTGCTCTTCGCTCAAGGGCGGCTGCGCCGCACGAGGCAGTTCTACCTCGACACTCAGTAGCACACGTACTCGCCCTCGATCTGGCACTCGCCGCCGTCGGCATCGTGCTCTTGGCACTGAGCCTTCGCCGGGTTCGACAGAAACCCCAGCAGTTGCGTGTTGCTCGACGCGATCTCATACGCGCCGACTGCGCAGTGCCCATCGCTGACCACGTCGGAGGCGCGGTCCACCGCGAGCGAGTTCCACGGCGCGTCGGCCAGCGCGTCTCGGTCGATGGAGCCGAACTCCAGGTTGCAGCGGGCTTTCAGCGCCTGCAGACGCTTGTGGCTGCCGCATGACAGCTTCTTCTCGCAGCCTTCGTTGCTGCCCTTGACCGAGCATTTGAAGTGGCGCTGCTTGAGGTGCTTGCCCTCGCAGCGGCCCGCGCGCTTTTCCAAGCTGCCGCCGTCACACACCAGGCGGTGTTTGGCGCAGCTCACTTCCTTCGGGTTCGACAAGTCGAGATCGAGCGATTCGCCGTCGCGCAGGAGCATCGGCTGCTTGTCGCGCCAGAAGCAAGAGGTGGAAGGGACCGGCCCTTGACCGGCCCGGTTGCCGACGAAGGTGCTCCCGAATGCATCGGCGCTGGGGATGGCGCTGGCGACCGTGGTCACGTTGTCGATCACGTAGTTCGGCCCATCGCCCATCGAGACCGCTGTCGCCTTGGCGTTGAAATAGTTGCCTTTGATCGCCGTCCGGTGTGCCTCATCGCGGTCGTTCACGCTGCTGCCATAAGGGAAGCCGGCGTCGTCGTCGCAGTAGGGGCGGTTGCCGTTGCGTGAAGCGACCCAGATATGCGGCTGCTTGTCGTCGGGGCCAGTCGGGTCAAGGAATTGGTTGTCGAGCAGGTCGTTCTTCGACGGCTCGTTGTGCCGCGCGGTGCCGCCTTCGCCGCAGTTGCGGTAGATGAAGATGCCGCCGTGCGGGCTGGTGCTGAAGACGTTGCCCTGGATCAGGTTCTCCGACGAACCATCCACCGCAATGACCTCGCGCGCTGGCACGGTCTTGAACCGGTTGTTCAGGATCTTGTGCAGGCCGCCTTCGGCGTCGAGGTAGATCACTGCCGAGGGCGAGGTACCGAGAAAGGTCGAGTCGCGGATCGTCACGCCCGTCACCCCCATCGACAGGTAGACGGCAATCTTGTCTGGCGGGTCGATCGTCAATGCGTCGAAGGTGATGTTCGTCGGCGCCCGCTTTCTGAGCACGGTTGTGTGGTGCGGGTCGGTGCGCGAAGACTCTTTCACTGCCGGTGAGTCTTGGCCGCCCATGCCGGTCACATTGATGTTGCCCTTGACGACGCAGTTCTTGATCGTGATGTCGCGCGTTCGCTCCCAGGCCGTCGTGCCGTCAGGCTTCTGGTATTGGTACGACTGCACGTAGATGCGTGGCAGGTCGGCGTTGACGCTGGTGTACGACAGCGTTGCGCCTTTGCAGTCCACCTTCACGCCGTTCGACACGGCGCCGTGGTTGAAGTAGAGCGACCGGGTGATCACGTCGTTGGGCTTGAGCGTGAGGTGGCAGTCGATCAGCGCCGCACCGTCGCCAGGCTGCGGCGGCGAGCGCAGCACCGCCAGCTTGTCGGCGTTGCACACCGGGGTGGCCTGCACGGGCGGGGCCAGCCCTGCGGCCGCGCAGAGCACCAGGGAGGCAAGCCATCTTTGCATGGGGCAGCGCCTATGCGGCGTAGCCCAACGGCAGCGCGGTCGTGTACTTCAACTCTTCCATCGCAAAGCTCGAGCTGACGTCGGCCAACTCGATGCTGGCGGTGAGCCGCTTGTAGACGGCGTCGTAGGCGGCGATGTCGGGCACGACGACGCGCAGCATGTAGTCGACCTCGCCGCTCATGCGGTAGAACTCGACCACCTCCGGGATCGCCTCGACAGTCGCGCGGAAGTTGTCGAACCACTTCTGGTTGTGGTGGCTGGTGCGGATGCCGACGAACACGGTGACCGCCACGTTGACCGCCTTGCGGTCGACCAGCGAGACCTGCTTGGTGATCACCCCGGTCTCCTTCAGGCGCTGCACCCGGCGCCAGCATGGCGTGGTCGACAGGCCCACCCGATCGGCGAGCTCGCTGATCTGCAGTTCGGCGTTGTCCTGCAGCAGCGCCAGCAGCTTCATGTCGATGGCGTCCAGTTTCATATGGTCACAAGGGCAAAAGGGGCAAAGCAAGCCGTTTGCGCCGAGGCCGGCAAAACAGGCGACTAGAGGAATTTCGTTCTACGTTGAATGCTAATCTGAGTAGCAAAGTTCGAACGATGGTGGATACCATGAACCTCATTCCTGAGCTGTCAGGAAAGCAGGAACACCCTTCCATGGAAATCTATCTCGACGCAAACGCCACCACGCCCGTACTGGCCCAAGCCCGCGCCGCGGCGCTGGCCACGATGGCCGAGGACTACGGCAACCCCAGCAGCATCCACAGCACCGGCCTGAAAGCCCGCGCGCTGATGGACGCGGTGCGCGGCCGAGCCCGCCGCGTGCTGGGCGCGCCCACGGGGCAGCTGCTGTTCGTCAGCGGCGCGACCGAAGGCATCCAGACCGCCGTGTTGTCGGCGCTCAGTGCCTTGCGTGAGCGCTGCGGTGAGCCCGGCGCGCCGGAGCTGCTGTTGTACGGCGCCACCGAGCACAAGGCAGTGCCCGAGGCGCTGAAACACTGGAATGCGCTGCTCGGCCTGGGCCTGGAGGTGGTGGCGATCCCGGTTGGCCCCGATGGTCGGCACGACCTGGGCTGGCTGCGCGACCATGCGCCGCGCGCCGGCCTGGTCTGCACGATGGCGGCCAACAACGAGACCGGCGTCATCAGCGACCTGGACGGCATCGCCGCCGCGCTGGAAGGTGGCCGCGCACTGTGGATGGTCGACAGCGTGCAGGCGCTGGGCAAGTTGCCGCTGCATCTGGTGCAACGCCGGATCGATTACGCGCCGTTCTCGGGCCACAAGCTTTATGCGCCCAAGGGCATCGGCATGCTCTATGTGCGCGAGGGCGCCCCGTTCACGCCGCTGCTGGCCGGCGGTGGGCAAGAAGGCGCGCAGCGCTCGGGCACCGAGAACATGTCCGGCATTGCCGCGCTCGGTGCGGTGCTGGCGTCTTTGCAAGTGGGCAATGGCTTCAAGAACCACGCCACGCTGACGGACTTCCGCACTCGGCTGGTCAACGCCTTGCAGGACGCTTTCCCGGGCTTGGTCTTCAACGCGCCGCTCGACCTGTGTCTGCCGACGACGCTGAACTTTTCGGTGCCGGGCCTGAGCTCGAAGTTGCTGCTCGACCTCTTCGATGCCGCCGACGTGCGTGTCAGCGGCGGCTCGGCCTGCAGTGCCGCGCAAGCCAAGCCGAGCTACGTGCTCGAAGCGATGGGCCTGCCGGCTTGGCAGACGGCCTCCGCCGTGCGCCTGTCGTTCGGCCCTGCGACGGATGCCGACTTCATCGACGAGGCCTGCGCCCGCATCCGCGCTTGTGGCGAAAGCCTGCGCGAYTGCTGTCTGGGTTCGACACCGGGCCGTGCGCTGCCGGCCGAGGGCGTGACGCGCTTCGTCGTCGATGCCGCGTGTTGTTACCTGGTGGCCGACGCGCAGAGCCGGCGCTGTGTCGTGATCGATCCGCTGCCCGAGCTGACCGAGCGTCTGGTGCAGCACATCCGCTGCCAGGGCCACACCTTGGCTGCGGTGCTGGACACCCACAGCCATGGCGACCACACCTCGTCGGCGCCCGAGTTGCGTACCGCGGCGCGTGACCTGCTCGAAGGCGGCGGTGCGACCTCGCTCGACCCGCTGGGCTGGCCGCGCGGCACCGAGCACATTTCACTCGGCGCGCTGAGCCTGACCCGGTTGGCCTTGCCAGGCCACACCGAAGACTCGACCGCCTATTTGCTGCGCGACGCGCAAGGCATGCGCATGGCCTTCGTCGGCGACACGGTGATGCCAGGCGCTTTGGGCCGCAGCGACTTTGCGCAAAGTGCGCCGCTGGCCTTCGGCCCCTCGCTGCGCCGGCTCGAAGAGGCCGTCGGGCCGCACGGCTTGTTGGCCCCCAGGCACGACTACGAGAAGCGCGTGGCCACCACCTTGAGCACCGAGTGCGCCATGCAGCCGCTACTGTCGCGCGTGCTGCGCGGTGCAATGGAAGCGGCGGCCTTCGCCACCGCGAAGAGCGCGCTCGAACAAGATCTGGGCCTGACCGAGTACCAGACGCTGGCTTGCGGCGCGCGCGTTGCGACCGCTGTCGAAGCCACGCCGCATGAGCTGGAGCCGGCCGCGCTGCATGACCTGCTGCAAGGCCCTGGCGGTCTGGTGCTCGTGGACGTGCGTGAGCCGTACGAGCAGCGCCTGAGCACCACGCCCGACCTGGGGCCGAACGTGCGCTACCAGGCGGTGCCGATGTCGCGCCTGCTCAATGCGCTGCCCAGCTGGCTGGCGCTGCCGGCCGAGACGCCGGTGCTGTTCTTCTGCCGCAGCGGCAACCGCAGCGCGCAGACGGCGCAGGCGCTGCGGCGCCTGGGCCACGCGCAGGCCTGGAGCCTGGCCGGTGGCCTGGCGTTGTGGCCGAAGACCATGCCGGGCATGCTCGATATTGACCTGGCGATATAACGGATGAGTTGTTTGGACGTGGTTGGGCGGCGATGCTGATCGCCGCGATGTCTTTGGGTGCTCTCGTCGGTCTCACGCTCGCGTTGACCGGTGCCGGTGGCGGCATCCTCGCGGTGCCGCTGCTGGTGTTTTCACTGCACCTGGGCCTGGCCGAATCGGCGCCGGTCGGGCTGCTCGCGGTCGGCCTGGCTTCGGCCGTCGGCGCGGCGCTCGGCTTGAGGGAAGGGCGGGTCCGCTACCGCGCGGCGATGGTCATCGGCGGGGCTGGCATGCTGCTGGCTCCGTTCGGTGTCTGGCTGGCGCAGCGGGTGCCCAACGGGCCGTTGACGCTGGTATTCGCAGTGGTGCTGGGCTGGTCGGCCTGGGGCATGTACCTGCGCAGCCGCGCGGTCAAATCGGCCCAGGTGACGCGGCTGGCGCAGCCGCCGTGTGTGCGCAACCCCTGCACCGGGCGCTTCATCTGGACGCGGCCTTGCAGCATGGTGATGGCGTCCACCGGCGTGGTGTCCGGCATGCTGAGCGGGCTGCTCGGCGTCGGCGGTGGCTTTGTCATCGTGCCGGCGCTGACACGCTACTCCGACCTCGCGGCCGATAGCGTCGTCAGCACCTCGCTGGCGGTGATCGCATTGGTGTCGATTTCGGGTGTCGCGTCGGCCACGCTGCACGGCAGCATGCCCTGGCCCATCGCCTGGCCGTTCGCCGTGGGGGCGATGGTGGCGCTGCTGGCAGGTCGCCGCCTGGCCGGCCGCTTCAGTGGGCCCACATTGCAGCGCTGCTTTGCGGTGTTGAGCGCCGTGGTGGCGTTGATGCTGCTGGTTCGTGGCGTGGTGGCGATGAGCGCATAAGCCCGGCGCCTGCCTGGGCTCAACGCGCGCAAGGCGCTAGCGAGTCTTGCAAGCGGTCGGCGGCTGGCTCGGCAGCCCACGCAGCGGGTGCGGGTAGGTGTAGGGCACATAGTCGTCCGGCGGCGCGAAGAACACATGCTTGCCGGCCACCACGCAGGCGGCGCGGATGTCGACCTTGTGCGGGAAGCCGGACACCAGGTCGCCGCTGTTGGCCCAGTAGTAGCCGCGGGTCGTCTGGTAGGGGTAGACCTGGCCGGCCACGCACTTGTCGTTCTCGTAGGTCTGGATCGGCACGTACCAGTGGTAGCTGCTGTCGCCCGCGTCGTGGTGGTTGCAGAAGAACACGCCGTCGCCGCCGCGGATACCACCGGTCTGGTAGTTGTCGCCATCAGGCGGCACACCCGTCTTGCCGGCGCCGAGAACGAACTTGTTGTCGTAGACCTCCCAGCCGCGCGACCCGGTGTCCCCTTCCGTTTGCGGGCCGTGTGCATCCACCGGCGACTGCCATCGGTAGGGTGCTTTCACATCCGACGGGTTGCCGGTACGCAGCACGGTGTTGTGACGGAACACGTAGCGTGAACCGTAGTTCGACGCCACCTCATGGCGGCCATCTTCGAAGTGGTTGTCTTCGATGAACACGGCTTGCGCGCTGCCGAGTGACCACGCCGGCCAGTCGTGGTCACCCAGTACGCCGACGCTGTAGCCGAGGCAGTTGACGTTCGGGTTCTGGCACTTCCAGTTGTTGAAGAAGCGGTTGCTGTCGATCACGCCACGCGCCTTCGTTCCGCTGACGAGGACGCCGTAGTACGAGAACTGCGAGAAGCGCGCGTCGTGAATGCGGAAGCCTTGGCAGCCGTGACGCAGCGCCAGGCCGCTGTCGTAGTCCGTCGCCTTCTCATCGTCGTTGGCGAAGAACATGTCGTTGCCACGCAGCGTCAGGCCCGAGATGTCGACTGTCTTGCCGTTGGCGCAGTCGAACTCGAACAGGAACGCATCCGCACCCAGGCTGTCCGGCACTTTGGCGTCGCGCCAGATCACGGTCTTGTCTCGCCCGGCGCCGCGCAGCGTGATGCCGGCCGCGCGCTTGACGCTGGGTTGGCTGCCCCATTGGCAGACGCCAGCGCCGATGACCACGGTGGCACCGTCGGGTGCTGTCGTCAGAGCCTGCTGCACTTCGTCGCGGCTGCAGCCGCTCAGCTGCAAGACGGGGGCCGGTGCGGCACCCGCATTCGCCGGTGCACTCAACGCGAACGTTAGGCACATCACGGTGCCGAGCAGCCAAGTCGTACGGCGGCGCGCAAGGTTCAAGTGGAGGTCAGGCATCGGCATCCCTTGCTGTGGCGGGCGGGCGAAAGCGGCTATTCTTCCGGCGAACCAATGACGTGCCAATGGGCCGGATGGCGCATCGGTAACCCCCGGTAGCGGATCCGTCAGTGCCAAAGACTGTATGAAATTACAGTATCATTTGCCGGCAGTTGCCATCAGGCATTCGGGGGAGCCAGGCTAGCCCTGGCTCCCCTTCTTTTGCGGCTTTCTCAACAGCCCGACAGCACTGTGTCGGCCAGCAGGTCGTCCAGCGCCTGCATGTCGGGCTGGCCGATCGCCGGCCGGGCTTCGGCCAGCTCGGCCATCAGCTGCTCGAGGTAGGCGTTGAGCACCGGCCGCGCCGGCAGCCATTCCTGCTCGCCGCTGCGGCGCTTCAGTGCCAGCAGCTCGTCGATGTCGCGCTGCACAGCCGCGTCGGTCACCAGCGCCTGTACCAATTGCTCGAAGGCCATCGGCGGTGCGTCGTCACGGTTGAGCACCCACTTCGCGCCCAGCAGTGGCCGCAACACGTAGAGGTACTTCTTCGCCCGCACCTGGTCGCCCTGCAGGTACTCGCGGAAGTTGCCGCGGCCCATCGCTGCGTAGTGGTGGAACGAGCGGACCGGTTGGTACACCGCGGCCGCCGCTTCACGCAAGCGCTGCACGAAGACGTCGTCCTGCCGGTAGACCACCGGCGAGCTGAGCCACTCGATCAGCGTCGCGTTGCCCTTGGCCAGCAGCTGCAGCGCCTTGCGCAGATCCCAGCCGTTGACGTCGAACACCGGGCCGGGCACTTCTTCGATCACGTCACGCACCGGCGTGATGCGCAGGTACTCGCGCACCGGCCGCACGAAGATGAAGCGCACGTCGTAGTCCGAGTCGGGCGACGCAAAGCCCCAGCCGCGGCTGCCCGACTCGCAGGCATACAGCACGCGTACATCATGCTCGGTTTCGACCGTGGCGAGCTTGCGCAGGATCTCGGTGCGGATCGTCGGATCGATCGGGTGCGACGCGTTATCGGGCATCAAGGTGTTCATGGATTCCTCCTTCGAATGATTGTCTGAGTCGCCAAAAAAAAGGGCGCCCGAAGGCGCCCTGTAAATGCTTGAAGGGTTGCGGCTGCGCTGTTGTCAGCGCAGCTTGACCAAGCCGTTGAGCACCTGGTCCAGGCCACCGAAGACCGAGATCTTGTCGATCCGTTCGGCCACGCGTTCCAGCGTCTCCAGCTCCTTCATGCGCAGCGCGACGGGGTTGCCCTCCATCACCTTCGCGGTGTTGAGCAGTGAGCGCGTCGCCGCGGTTTCCTCGCGGCGGCGGATCACGTTGGCCTCGGCCGACTTCTCGGCCTCGACCACCTGGGCCAGGATGGTCTTCATCTCGCCTGGCAGCACGATGTCCTTCACGCCGACGCCGTCCAGCACCATGCCGAAGGCAGCGAGCTTGTCGGCCACGTGGGCGGTGACAACCTCGTCGATCACGGTCTTGTTCTCCAGCAGCTCGTCGAGCGAGCGGGTGCCCACCGCAGCGCGCAGGCCGAACTGCAGCTCGCGGTACAGGTGGTCCGCGGGCTTTTGCAGCTGGGTGTAGGCCCGCAGCACATCGGTGAAGCGCCAGGTGGCCGACAGGTTCAGCCGCAGCGCGACCTTGTCGCGGGTCAGGATCTCCTGGCCCGTGACTTCGAGCGCCTGCAGCCGCAGGTCGATGAGCTCGACCGACACGTTGCGGTTGAACTTCCAGAATGCGTAAGAGCCCGGTACCAGCAGCCGCTCGATGTGACCGTCGATCCACAGGATGCCGGCACCGTGTTCGGGCACCTGCACCTGCAGTACACCTGCCAGGCCCGCGACCGCGCGCGAGCGCAGCTGCGTCTGCACCAGACGCGCAGCGAGTGCTGCCGGCACCTCGGCCGACGCGCCGATGTCGATCACCCCGACCTTCACGTCGACCAGGCCGTTCTTCCAGTACAGGCGCCGCGTGGCCGGCGGCAGCACCTCGACCAGCACACCGTTGTCGGTGCGCAGGCCGACCTGGTGCTCGCCCAGTTCGACGCGAATGAATTCGGCCTCGACCACCTCGGGCTCCTTGGCCATCAGGTAGTCGGCCAGGCCGTGGCTGAAGGCCGGTTGTTCGAGCGCGAAGGTCTCGATGCGCAGCTGGTCCTTCCAGCTGGAGAAGCGGTGCTCACCGGGATGCAGCACGCGCTCGAAATCGCCATTGCGCAGCAGCAGGCCGCGCTCGTTCTTCTTCACAGTGACACGCGTGTACATCATCGGTGCCCCTCCTCTTTTCATTCAATGTGGAATAGGTGCCGTTACAGCACGGCCGTGGACGCCGGATGCCAAGGCCCGGACACCACGGCGTACCACCTTCGTCTGCCTCCTCTGTCAGCCGAAGGTGGTGGACCGTGGGCGCGAAGCCCCGCTTGCCCGACGCTCGGGCGGCCGCGCTGATGAACCCCGCACCTTTCGCCTTTCGGCGATCGACGCGGGGCCCACGTTCGGCGTGGTCTTGCGACCGTTTTGGACACTGGTTTTTCAGGCCAGCTTTTGTGGAACAGGAGTCGAACCTGCGACCTACGCATTGACAATGCGCTGCTCTACCCGACTGAGCTATCCAGTGGTCGGTGATCCGGGAGTTGAACCCGGGTGGATGAGTCAACCTCATCACCGGTATCGGCCGATTCCAGCAACGCGGCATGTGCGGCAGCGACGGGCCCTTCAATATCGGGCCCGGCCACCACACACCGGCGGGGTGGTACCCCCAACCTGTGAGCGTTTGCCTTTCACGGCAGACTCGTTGGCGCCCGAGCTCAGCTCAGGCGCGATCCTTTCGGCAGGCGCGAGGCCAGCCAGTCATGCACGTCGGCACGGATATGCCTGCCTTCGAGCAAAAAATCCTCGAAGCGGCTCGGCACGTACGGCAGGTACATCAGCGGCATGCCGGCTTCGTCCGGCGTGCGGTTGGCCTTGCGACCATTGCACGCGCCGCACGCAGTGACCAGGTTCATCCAGGTCCAGCCGCCCCCACGTGATTCGGGCACGATGTGTTCGCATTGCAGATCCCGTTCGTGAAAGTGTTGACCGCAGTACGCGCAGGTGAACCGGTCGCGGCGAAACAGCTTCAGCTTCGCGAACGACGGCGTCACGTCGAACAGGTTGATGCGCGGCGCACCACGCAGCGCGATGATCGGGTGCACTTCGATCAGCGATTGGCGGCCGGTGGCCGCGTTCATGCCGCCGCGCAGCGTGGTCAGCGGCCTGTCGCCATCGGTCCACGCCACCGTGTCGGTCGCGTAATGCAGAGCGGCGTGCTCGAGCGTGATCCAACGCTGCGGCGTGCCTTGAATGTCCAGTTGCAGCACGTGCTGCAGAGTGGGCAGGTGCATCGGTGTTCTCCTCTCCTTCAATCCTTGTAGAGGCTGAAGGAGCGCACCAGCGACCCCGTCAGCCTTTCACACACATGACCTGCTTGAGCGTGTGTTCCACGCTCACCAGGTCCGCTTGCGCGGCCATCACCGCGTCGATGTCCTTGTAGGCACCGGGTATCTCGTCCAGCACACCTTCGTCCTTGCGGCACTCGACGCCGGCGGTCTGCGCCGCCAGCGCGTCCAGGTCGAACAAGCGCTTGGCCGCACCACGCGAGTGGCGGCGACCGGCACCGTGCGAGCACGAGCAATACGCCAATGGGTTGCCCTTTCCGCGGACGATATAGCTCTTGGCGCCCATCGAGCCGGGGATGATCCCGAGCTGCCCTTCGCGTGCGCTCACCGCCCCCTTGCGGGTGATCCACACCTTCGCGCCGAAGTGTTCTTCAACGGTCGCGTAGTTGTGGTGGCAGTTGATCGCTTCCTTGGTCGAGCCGATCTCGCGGCCCAACGTTTCGCGCAGGGCTCGCATCACGCGGAACAACATCAGGTCGCGGTTCAGCGCCGCGTAGTCCTGCGCCCACTGCAGAGCCTCGACGTACTGGTGGAACTCGGGCGTGCCTTCGTTCAACCAGGCCAGGTCGCGGTCAGGCAGCCCGACACCCGCTTTTACGCAGGCCTCGCGCGCCATGCCCACAGCCGCTTCGCCGATCGTCTTGCCGATGTTGCGAGAGCCCGAGTGCAGCATCACCCACACCGCGCCGGCCTCGTCCAGGCACAGCTCGATGAAGTGGTTGCCGCCGCCCAGCGTGCCGATCTGCTTCCAGATGCGACGTGCGTCGAGCGAGCCGAGCACTTGCAGGATCGAAAGCTTCTCAAAACGAACGAACAGTGCGTCCATGCGCTGCTTCAGCACCTTGCCGTGCGCTGCTTCGTGCGTCGGGTTCACTTCCTTGTCGTGGGCCGCAAAGCCCACCGGCACCAGCGCCTCGATCGCCGAACGCACCGCGGCCAGGCTGGCCGGCAGGTCGTTCGCCGTCATGTCGGTTCGCACCGCGCACATGCCGCAGCCGATGTCGACGCCGACAGCCGCCGGGATGATTGCGCCGCGGGTCGGGATCACCGACCCCACGGTCGCGCCCTTGCCCAGGTGCACGTCCGGCATGATGGCCACGTGGCCTGCGACGATCGGCAAGCCAGCGATGTTTCGGATTTGAGAAAGCGCCTGGTGGTCAACCTCGACGCCCTCGGTCCATCCCTGGACGTTCTTCATCAGCTCCATGGCTGTTCTCCTTGTTGTTGTTCGAATGGTGCGTTCGGGACGCAAGGGATCTGGTAGCCCCCGGGAATTTCGAAATCCCGACCGTCGCCTTGTAAGGGCGCTGCTCTGCCTCTGAGCTAGGGGGCTGGTGGATGGCAGGGGCGGCAGGATTCGAACCTGCATTCACTGGTTCAAAGCCAGCTGTCTGAGGCCACTCGACTACACCCCGGTTGTTGTTGATTGGTGCGGGCGCAGGGGATCGCTCAACGCGAAGCGTTGGACGCGCCTCTGGCGCGGGCCGAAGGCCGAGGGCGTGAGCCCGAGCAGCCCTGGCCTGCCGGTTAAAAGCCGGCGGCTCTACCATTGAGCTACACCCGCGTGGTTGGTATCTCGTACGGGGATCGAACCCGTATTCCGACATTGAAAGCGTCGTGTCCTGACCGTTAGACGAACGAGACGTTGAGAAGGAGCGAAGTACAAGGCTTCGCATCGATTGGTAGTCCGAGGTGGGCACGATCCACCGACCTGAGCCTTATGAGGGCTCTGCTCTTCCACTGAGCTATCGGACCAGATTGACGGCGGGACTACTCGCGGAAGTAGTCATCGCGCAGTGACCCGTCAAAAGCAGCCGCTGCTCAGGCAGCAGCGCTTGAAAGCTGAGCGTGGAGCCGCAGGGACAAGGATCGTCGCGCCCGAGTTTCTCGAGCAGTTCCTTGTCACCATGCACGACACGTTGACCTCGCTTGACGCGGGTCTCGGATGGGAATCCGTTTCGACGCTTGCTGGTGACCTCAAAAGCAGAACGATTGATGGCGGTCGCGTTTCTTGGTGGTGTGCTTCTTCATGATGTTCTCCTTCGTCATGAGTGAACGTTGGCTGTAGTGAACTGGCGTCTCCTGCACGATTCGAACGTGCGGCCCTCGGCTTCGGAAGCCGATGCTCTGATCCAGCTGAGCTAAGGAGACATTTGGTTGTTTCATTGGTGCCGCAGGAGGGCCTCGAACCCCCGCTCCCAGTGCTTCAAACCGGCGCTCTACCGACTGAGCTACCGCGGCGTAAAAGGTCTTGCGATGGGTGGCGGAGAGCACAGGAATCGAACCTGTTCAGCGTTTTCACACCGGCTTCGGCTTAGCAAGCCGACCCCTTACCGATCGGGCAGCTCTCCGTGTGGTTGGTTGAATTGGTCCCCTCGGCCCGGGTCGAACGGGCATGCCTCTCGGCCACGGCTTCTGAGACCGTTGCGTCTGCCATTTCCGCCACGAGGGGGTTGATTGAATCGATGCGCTCAGGGGTGACCGGTCGGAGTCGAACCGACATCAGCGGACCCACAACCCACGGCTCTGCCATTGAGCTACGGCCACACCTGAGCGCACCTTTGGTGAAGGGATTGGTCTCGGCGGCAGGTTTCGAACCTGCGACCTCATGCTCCCGAAACATGCGCGCTGCCTGCTGCGCTACACCGAGACAATGACTTGGTCCCCGCGGGTGGGAATGATCCACCGACCCCCGCCTTATCAAGACGGTGCTCTACCACTGAGCTACGCGAGGTTGTTTGAAAGTTGGCTCCCCGACGCAGCCTCGAACTGCGGACCTCCTGGTTAACAGCCAGGCGCTACTACCAACTGAGCTATCGGGAATTGGAAATTGGACTCGGAAGCTGGAGTTGAACCAGCGAGGGCTTGCGCCAGCGGATTTGCAATCCACCGCCTTCGACCGCTTGGCTATTCCGAGATGAACGGGTGGCGAGCACGCACGGAGTCGAACCGCGAACCGTCGGATTTGGAATCCGATGCTCTGCCAATTGAGCTACGCACTCGTGAGATAAAAAGTTGGAGCGGGCGGCGCGAATCGAACGCGCGACATGCTGCTTGGAAGACAGAAGCTCTACCGCTGAGCTACGCCCGCAATTAGTGGGTGTGGATGGATTGCTCGCTGCGCTCGGCCTTCGGCCCGCGGCTGTCGCCGCGTTCAACGCTGCGCGTTGAGCGAACCACCGCGCCTATAGAGGGTCTGGTTTACAGCCAGGTGCAATCAACCGCTCTGCCACACACCCAATGTATTGACATCGACTTACACCAGTATGCGGCTCTCGATGCGAGCCCGATTCAGCAAGTCGATCTGCCTGCGGATGTGGCTCATGAAGAGCAGCGCCTTGTCTCGCGCCAGCATCGTTGCATTGCCAACGTCCGCCACCGGCACGGGGAAATCAAACCCGTCCTCGGTGCGGTACCACAGCGCACCTTCCTTGAAGCGCAAGAAGGTGACTTGCTTGTTGTCCTTGACCATGTCATTCAGCGACAGCATGTTGACCTCCTTGGTGTGCTGCAGGTTGAAGAATTGGTGCCTCCTGCACGATTCGAACGTGCGACCCCTGGTTTCGTAGACCAGTGCTCTGAATCCACTGAGCTAAGGAGACATGAAATTGGCGCCCCGTGCGGGATTCGCTCTGCTGGGCTTGCCCAGCAGGACGTCGCTTTGCGACGGGCCGAAGGCCGAGCGCGTAGCGCGAGCAACCCGCGGCTTCCGACTAGACAGGCCGGCACTCTGGCCACTGAGTTAACGGAGCGAAATGGTGGAGGTGACAGGCATCGAACCCGCAACCTGCTGCGTGCAAAACAGCTGCTCTTCCAGTTGAGCTACACCCCCATTGAGGTTTCCGGTGACGGGTTCCGGTGCCGCCCAATCGTTGCGGCCGATTTCCACCTTCGAAGCGTGAGCTCGACGAAGGTTCTTTGATCCTGAGAATCTCATCGCGGTTGTGCTCCAGCGCGAGGGCGGTCGTCCGCCAAAGCGCTGTCTCGCTGCACGATGCGGGCGTCCCCGCAGCGCACATCCCGGCCACCTCTTCGCTTCAAGAGGCGTCGCTCAGCCGTTGTGCCGAAGCACACCCGCCATGAGATTTGTTTGGAGCGGATACCGGGGTTCGAACCCGAGGCCTCGACCATGGCGTGGTCGCGCTCTGCCMRCTGAGCTAYATCCGCTTGGATGCAAGACGCACCGTGCACCAATAGGCACGTGCGTCTCGCGGCAACTTGTTAAAGAGCAGTCCGAGGCTCGTCGACTTGCGATGCGCTTCGGTGCGCCCCGGTGGGGCACAAGAGGAAGGTCCAACGACCAGCCCGGAAATGAAAAGACAAACAAAAAGGCCCGGATCCTTGTGGAATCCGGGCCTCGACATGAATTCGAGATTTGAAGGTGTGCGCCTACGCGCCTCCCTCGCCCGGTGGCAACCAATCCTCATAACCCAACGACCCATTAATGGCTCGCAGACTTGGGTTGGCTTGCTGCTGCTTCATCGCGACGACCGACTTGCCAAAACCGACACGCACGAACGCACACTGGCCCGACAGGGTCAGTGCGTGGTGGGTGATGTGGCCGAGGAATGTCACGATGAAAGCTCTGGAAATGTGGGTTTGTATTTGGTGGGTTGCGGCCGGTGTGGCTGCAACGAAGTTCGAACTGTAAAGACTCTTCACTACAGCGTCAAGCGCTCGAACAACGAAATGTTGTATCGACGCTGACGATTCATCAGTTCGTGCGCACCGCGTCCCAGCTCAACCCGTGCTTCTGCAGGTACTTGCGCAGGCGGTCCGCGTCGTTGACGACGCTGCGCTGGGTGCGCGAGCGGTGAAAGAGTTTGCGCCCGGCATCGGACAGCGTTTTCGATTCGCGGCACACGCCGACCACGGCTTCGAGCTGCAGGCGATCGAACAGGTCCAGCGCGTCGAGCGCCTCTTCGCCAATCAGCGTCTGCAGTTGAACGCCATCGGGCGCGCCGCTCGAGCCGGCGTGTTGCCAATGCCAGCGCAGCCGTTGCAGCTCGGCCTCGACCAGCGCGCTAGAGATGCGCCCGCCGTCAGCCAATGTGGCCAGCCGCGTCACACTGGCCGACAGGTCGCGAAAGTTGCCGGGCCACGTGGCCTCGCTCGACTGCGCAAAGCGCAGGTACTGCGCCTTGGCCTCGGCACTGAAGCGCACTGCGCGCCCTGACTCGGCAGCCGCG
>NZ_JBFUGE010000009.1:0-49056 GCF_056403075.1 Ideonella sp. P3_A4
CAGCACCGCCTCCAGCGCCGCGGCGTCGACGATCCAGGCCAGCGCTGGCACTGCCTGTGCGAAGGCCGAGAACGCCAGCTGCGCGCCCGGCGCGTCGCCCGCCACGCGCATGTCGTGCACCGCCGTGCGGGCGTCGGCTGGCAAGGTGTCCCAGGCGCGCAGGTCGGCCAGCAAGGCCACCGAGGCCGGGTTCAGCGCATAGGCGCGCACGTCCGGGCTGGCGTGAGGGGCGCTCGGCCGGATCTGCAGGCCCACGCGCAGCCCCTGGCGCGCCAGCGCCAGCGCCAGGCTGCGGCTGACGATGCCCGAACCGAGAATGCGCACGTCGAAGGCGGTCATACCCGGAATTGTAGGGAGGCCGCCTAAAATGCCAGGTTCCGCGCCCGGGATGCCCATGACATTCTTGATCTTCCTGGCGACGCCCTCTTTTCTCCCCCGGAAGCACCCATGAGCCTGAAGTGCGGCATCGTCGGCCTGCCCAACGTCGGCAAGTCCACCCTGTTCAACGCCTTGACGAAGGCCGGCATCGCCGCCGAGAACTACCCTTTCTGCACGATCGAGCCGAACGTCGGCGTGGTCGAACTGCCGGACGCCCGCCTTCAGGCGCTGGCCGCCATCGTCAAGCCCGAGCGCATCCTGCCGGCGATCGTCGAGTTCGTCGACATCGCGGGCCTGGTGGCCGGCGCGAGCAAAGGTGAAGGCCTGGGCAACCAGTTCCTGTCGCACATCCGCGAGACCGACGCGATCGTCAACGTCGTGCGCTGCTTCGAAGACGAGAACGTGATCCACGTCGCCGGCAAGGTCGACCCGATCTCGGACATCGAGGTGATCCAGACCGAGCTGTGCCTGGCCGACCTGAGCACGGTCGAGAAGAGCCTGCAGCGCTACAGCAAGGTGGCCAAGGCCGGCGGCGACAAGGAAGCCGCGCGCCTGGTCGAGGTGCTAAAGAAGTGCGACACCGCGCTGAACGAAGGCCGCCCGGTGCGCTCGATCGATTTCAGCAAGGAAGAACAGGCCGTGCTGAAGCCGCTGTGCCTGATCACCGCCAAGCCGGCGATGTTCGTCGGCAACGTATCCGAGTCCGGCTTCGAGAACAACCCGTTCCTGGACCGGCTGCGCGAGTACGCGGCCAAGCAGAAGGCCCCGGTGGTCGCGATCTGCGCCAAGACCGAGAGCGAACTGTCGGACATGTCCGATGAGGACAAGACGATGTTCCTGGCCGAGATGGGCCAGGACGAACCGGGCCTGAACCGCCTGATCCGCTCGGCCTTCAGCCTGCTGGGCCTGCAGACCTACTTCACCGCCGGCGTGAAGGAAGTGCGCGCCTGGACGATCCACATCGGCGACACCGCACCTCAGGCCGCCGCGGCGATCCACACCGACTTCGAGAAGGGCTTCATCCGCGCCCAGACCATCGCCYACGAAGACTTCGTCAAGTTCGGTGGTGAGCAAGGCGCCAAAGATGCCGGCAAGATGCGGGCTGAAGGCAAAGAGTACGTCGTCAAGGACGGCGACGTGCTGCACTTCCTGTTCAACGTCTGATGCGGCTTCCCGGCGAAGCCGCCGGGAGCTTGCATCGTGAACAAAAAAACCACGCGCACCGAGCGCGACACCTTCGGCCCCATCGAGGTGCCTGCCGACGCCCTGTGGGGCGCGCAAACCCAGCGCTCGCTCGAGTTTTTCAACATTTCCAGCGAGCGCATGCCCGAAGCGCTGCTGATGGCGCTGGCCCGCGTCAAGCGCGCGGCGGCTGGTGTCAATGCCGGGCTGGGCCTGCTCGATCAGCGCCTGGCCGGAGCGATCATCCAGGCTGCTGACGAGGTGCTGGCCGGCACACATGCAGGCGCCTTCCCGCTGTCGGTCTGGCAGACCGGCTCGGGCACGCAGACCAACATGAACATGAACGAGGTGCTGGCCAACCGCGCCTCGGAGCTGCTGGGTGGCCACCGCGGCCAGGAACGGCTGGTGCACCCGAACGACCACGTCAACCTCGGGCAGTCGTCGAACGACATCTTCCCGACCGCGATGCACGTGGCCGCGGCGCTGGCGGTCGCCAACCACCTGCTGCCGGCACTGCGCGCGCTGCGCGCCACGCTGGCCGCCAAGGCCAACGCCTTCGCCGACATCGTCAAGATCGGCCGCACCCATTTGCAGGACGCGACCCCGCTGACGCTGGGGCAAGAGATGTCAGGCTGGGTGGCTCAGCTGGACCATGCCGAGCAGACCATCACGGCGACGCTCGGGCCGTTGCATGAACTGGCCGTGGGCGGCACGGCCGTCGGCACCGGCTTGAACACCCACCCGCAGTTCGCCGACGGCGTGGTCGCGCAGTTGACCCGCGACACCGGCGCGCCGTTCAAACTGGCGCCGAACCGATTTGCGGCATTGGCCGGGCACGATGCATTGGTCAGCGCGCACGGCGCATTGAAGACCCTGGCCGTCGCGCTGATGAAGATCGCCAACGACGTGCGCTGGCTGGCCTCGGGGCCACGCTGCGGGCTGGGCGAGCTGCGCATCCCCGAGAACGAGCCGGGCAGCTCGATCATGCCCGGCAAGGTCAACCCGACCCAGTGCGAAGCGCTGACGATGGCCTGCTGTCAGGTGATGGGCAATGACGTGGCGCTCGGCATCGGCGGCGCGTCGGGCAACTTCGAGCTGAACGTCTTCAAGCCATTGATCATCCACAACTTCCTGCAGAGCGTGCGCCTGCTGGGTGACGGCATGGCCAGCTTCGATGCCCATTGCGCGCAGGGCATCGAGCCGGACCGCGATCGCATTGCTGAGCTGCTGGAGCGCTCGCTGATGCTGGTGACCGCGCTGAACCCGCACATCGGCTACGACCGCGCGGCCAAGATCGCCAAGCATGCGCATGCGCAAGGCCTGTCGTTGCGCGACGCCGCGTTGGCGGTCGGTGGCGTCACCGGTGAGCAGTTCGACGCGTGGGTCCGCCCGGAGAAGATGGTCTAACTGCTGACCTTCAGCGCCGCTGCGTCGCGGTGGCCGGCAAAGCGAAAGCCGAGCTGCATCTCGACCAGCGGCACCGGGTAAGGCGTCTGGCAGCGCCAGCCGCGAAACCGCAGCTCGCCCAGGCCGGCGCGCCGCAACACCGCGGCCAGTACGCTGGCGTGGTCGGAAACGCCGGTGAGCGGTGACATCGCCGGCCCAGCCGGCAATTGCTCGATCGGCGCGCTAAGGTGCAGGCGCCGGTAATGTGGCACGCCGGGGGGCGGCGGCTTCAGCAGCGTGCCGCTCGCGCCCGGCAGATAGAAGCCGATGTGCGGCAATGCATCCGGCCACAGGCCATCAGCCAGGTAGATCTCGCGCACCAGCCGCTGGCAAGGCGTGTGCAGCATGTAGTTGCGCACCGTGAGGTAGGCCTGGTCCGGGTGCAGCGGCTCGACGCCGTTGATGCGCATCGCGGTGGTCAACCGTGCGGGCAGCGGCTCGGGCGACAGCGGCCCGAGCAGGAAGGTGCTGCTGCCGTCTTCACGCTCCACCTCGAGCAGTGGCAGCGGCAGGCTGCTGCCTTCGGTGACGAAATAGCGGTGCGYGTCGAGGGCGCTGTCGGCGCCGGCCGGCCCGCCGTCGATCGGCCGCACCTGGAGCAAGTCACCCGGCACGCCGCTGGCATCGGGCTTGGCGTGCAGGCTGATCAACGGCAGCGGCGTGCCCGGCGTGATGCGGCGCAGGCCCAACCGCCTGTGCACCTCGACCGCATCGACCCGCTGTCCATCGGCCGACGGGAAGAGGAACATCGCCGTCGACAGCGTCTCGCAGTAATGGCCGAAGAGGAAAGAGACTGCCTTGAACGAGGCCTGGCGCGCCATGTGCTCGCGCCGCTCGCGGATTGACGAGAGGTCTTCGCCCAGGCGCGCGTCCAGCGCCTGGCGACCGCCAGGCAAGGCATCCAGCAGCGCGGCGAATGCGTCTACCGCGCGCTCGATCACTGGCAAGAAGTCGGCGGCGGCCGGTTCGTTGCGGCTGCGTTCGATCAGGATGCGCAGCCCGGTCGGTGACGGCAGCAAATGCAGGAATTGCGGGTCGGACTCGGCCCGCACCGCCTGCACCAGGCGGCTGGCCAGGCTTTTGTCCAGGCCGATGCGGCGCATCAGCCGCACCGGTCGGGGCGGCTGCCCGGCCAGTGCGTCGAGCAACGGCACCAGTGCCTCACGCAAGGCAGCGGCCACCGTCGCTTCGCGTGGTTCGGGCGCCTCGTTGACGATTTCGGCGGTGGCCTCGTCAGGCAGCAGGTCGGGCAGCATATGCACGTCTGTCGTCATTCCTCTCGGTCCCCGTGGGCGGCGCGCAGTATCGGCGATGCCCAGGAGCCGTCATGTCATCGTTTTCAGCGGGCTGCGGGCAATCGGCGCACCGCGATGCTGCGCATCTGGCCGGTCGCCAGCTCGGTGCCCGCCACCCCCAACACCTGCCCATCGGCGCTGAGCGCGCTGATCGCCTGGATCGCGAGCTTCTTGCCGACGTTGTAGCCACGGTCTTTGAAATACTTGCCGGCTTCGACCATGCCGGATTCCTCCGTCCAGATGAAGCCGCGATTCGACGGCGAGAAGAAGCGGCGCGCGGTGCCGACCACCGTCTTGCCGTCGTCCGACAAGGCAGAGGCATATGCCATGCCACCCGGTTGGGTGCCGGCCAGCACGCCGAGCCATTTCTTCACCCATTGGCTCCCGTCCCGGGTCCACATCGCGGCACCGTTCATTTGCGTGGCGGGGTCAACCGCCTGCCCGACGATGATCGTGCCCGCGGCATTGACGGCGCCGGCTTCACTGGGCCAATCCGAGTCTTCTAGCACGGTTTTGACCCCGTTGACCCAGACGGCAGCGCGACGGATGCCGTACTGCGGGTGCTCGTCCCAGCCGACCAGCACCGAGCCGTCGACGTTGGCATCGTCGATGCGGCTGGAGCCGCCGCTGCTGCCCATGTCCTGCACCTGGCCACCTTCGGTCCAGCGGCTGCCGTGGKCCAGGCCACCGACACCAGTGTTACGCCAGTACAGGCCGGTGATGGTCTTGCCGTCGCGCGACATGCCAAACACGCTGCCGTCATACAGGTCGACGATCGCCCCATCGGCCGGTCGCGGCGGCATCAGCTGCTGCCAGCCGGTCTCGGCCGTCCAGCGGCCCTGGGTGGCGTAGGTCTGGCTGCTGTCGATGATGGTCGACGCAACGACTTTGCCGTCGGCCGAGATGGCCGGGGTGCCGGCGCTGGTCTGCAACTTGCGCTGGGTGCCGCGGCCGAGCGCCTGGGCGCCGCCCTGCCAGGTCCAGTGAAAGGCCTGGTACGAGCCGTTGAGCTGGCCGGTAGCCGCCATGCCATCGGCCGACAGGCTAGTGACATAACAGTGGCAGATGTCGCGGCCCTCGAAGGTTTCGGCGCGTGCCGCCAGCGGGCATAGGGCCAGCGCCAGCAACAGCGACAACCACAGCGAAGCGGGACGGAAGGCGAGTACAGCAGCAGCCATGTGCAAGTTCCTGTCGAATGAAAACGGTGCCGATCACTTTAGTGAGGCGAGATGAATTCTTCAACAGTTCTCCTGGAGAATTTTTCGTGGTGTTTTCCCGTAGGTGGGCGGCGGGAAGTAGCCGCCGAGGCTGGTTTGAGCGGCGTCAACCCGAGCTTTAGCACTCCTCAGACAAGAGTGCTAATATTCGATGGAACTGCTGCCCTTGCAGCGAATCCGAACACGTGATGAACACCACTGCCACCTCCAACACCCTGGCCCTGCGCGATCCGTGGGCGATGGTGCCGGCCATCGCCAATCTCGATGCGTACATCACCGCGGTCAACCGCATTCCGTTGCTGACGCCCGAGGAAGAAAGCCAGTTTGCCGGCCGCCTGCGTGAACACGGCGACCTCGAAGCCGCTGGGCGAATGGTGCTCTCGCACCTGCGTCTGGTCGTTTCGGTGTCGCGCCAGTACCTGGGTTACGGCCTGCCACACGGCGACCTGATCCAGGAAGGCAATGTCGGCCTGATGAAGGCCGTCAAACGCTTCGACCCGGATCAGGGCGTGCGCTTGGTCAGCTATGCGCTGCACTGGATCAAGGCCGAGATCCACGAGTACATCCTGAAGAACTGGCGCATGGTCAAGGTGGCCACCACCAAGGCTCAGCGCAAGCTGTTTTTCAACCTGCGCTCGATGAAGCAGGGGCTGAAGAGCCAGGCGCCCGAAGGGCAAACCCATCGCTCGACGTTGACGCCGGACGAGGTCGGCCGGGTGGCACGCGAGCTGAACGTCAAGCCGGAAGAAGTCGTCGAGATGGAGACCCGGCTGTCGGGCGGCGATGTGGCGCTGGAGCCGCAGACCGACGACGGTGAAGAAAGCTACGCACCCATCGCGTACCTAGCCGACGAAAGCCAAGAGCCGACGCACGTGCTGGAAGCCCGCGGCCGCGACGCCCTGTCGGGCGACGGCATCTCGCGCGCGCTGGAGCACCTGGACCCGCGCAGCCGCCGCATCGTCGAAGAGCGCTGGCTGAAGGTCAACGACGACTCGAGCGGCGGCACGACGCTGCACGAGCTGGCGGCCGAGTACGGCATCAGCGCAGAGCGCATCCGCCAGATCGAGTCGGCCGCGCTGAAGAAGATGCGCAAGGCGCTTGAGACGGCCTGAAGCGCTGCCGCCTCACCAACCAAAAACGGCTCCCTCAGGCGCTCCCAGGAGGGGGCATGAACCGGCAGCGATTCAGCCGGCCAGACGCCAGCCCAGCGTTTCGCCAGCGCGCAGGGGCTTGATCAGCGCGTCACCGAACGGCAGCGTCTCGGGCAACGCCCACGGCTCACGTTTGAGCGCGACGGTGCCGGTGTTGCGCGGCAGACCGTAAAAAGCCGGGCCATGGTGGCCGGCAAAGGCATCGAGCTGGTCGAGCGCGCCGATCGCGTCGAAGGCTTCGGCGTACAGCTCCAGCGCACTCGGTGCGGTGAAGCAACCGGCCCCGCAGACCGAGGCCTCTTTCATCACCGAGGCGTGCGGTGCCGAATCGGTGCCGAGGAAGAATCTGTCGGAGCCAGAGGCCACCGCGTCCAGCAGCGCCTGGCGGTGCACCTCACGCTTCAACACCGGCAGGCAGTAGTAGTGCGGGCGCAGGCCACCCTGGAAGATCGCATTGCGGTTGTACAGCAGGTGGTGCGCCGTGACGGTGGCCGCGGTGTGTGCGCCGGCCTCGGCCACGTACTCGGCCGCGTCCTTGGTCGTGATGTGTTCGAACACGACCTTCAACTCTGGGAAATCCTTTCGCAGCGGGCGCATCACCTGGTCGATGAAGACGGCCTCGCGGTCGAACACGTCGACCGATGGGTCGGTGACCTCGCCGTGCACCAACAGCAGTACGCCCTCACGCTGCATCGCTTCGAGCGTCGCGTAGGTCTTGCGGATGTCGGTCACGCCCGCGTCGCTGTTGGTCGTCGCACCAGCGGGGTAGAGCTTCAGCGCAACGATGCCGGCGTCCTTGGCGCGGCAGATCTCGTCCGGCGGCGTCAGGTCGGTCAGGTACAGCGTCATCAGCGGCTCGAAGTCGCTGCCGGGGGTGCCGGCTTCCGGCCGGGCCGCGAGGATGCGCTCGCGGTAGGCCAATGCCTGCGCGGTGCCGGTGATCGGCGGGCGCAGGTTGGGCATGATGATCGCGCGGCCGAACTGGCGCGCGGTGTGCGGCAGCACGGCCGCCAGAGCGGCGCCATCGCGCACATGCAGGTGCCAGTCGTCGGGGCGGGTCAGGGTCAGGGTGTCGGGCTGGGAAGGCATGGCCGAATTGTCGCTTGACAGGGCCCCCAAGGTCCGGGCTGCGCCCGGCCCGCCCCCCCGAGGGGCATCAAGAAACTCGGGAGCGGCCCTTCGTTTCTTGAGGCACCGCGCTGCATCCAGGAAGGCCTCGCCGGCGTATCGAAAAACGGGCGCCACCACCGTGGCCCCGCCGATTTGCAGGAGACACCACCATGACCACCCCGCTCGCCCTCGTCCAATCTGCCTATGCTGCTTTCGGCAGCGGCGACATTCCCGGCTTGCTGAACCTGTTGACGCCCGATGTGCGCTGGGAATTCGCCGGCGATTCGAAAGCCCCCTACACCGGCCGCGTGCAGGGCCGCTCGCAGGTGAGTGAGTGGTTCCTCGCTGTCGCGCAGGCCGACGGCATCCAGGCCTTCGAGCCGCGCGAGTTTCTGGTCGGTGCCGACCACGTCACCGTGCTGGGTTGGGAGCGCACCCAGGCCCTGCCCAATGGCGGCGTGTTCGAAAGCCCCTGGGTCCACATCTGGCAGGTGAAAGACGGCCAGCTGTCGCGCTTTTTCGGCATCCTCGACACCGAAGCCGCCGCCAAGGTGCGGCCGTGACTGTGCAGGCCCGGCCAGCCGTTCCGGCAGCCGACACCGGCCGCACCTACGCCTATGTGACGCACTGGCGCCTGGACGCACCGCCCGAGGCCGTCTGGCAGGCGCTGACCGAGGTCGACGAGTGGCCGCAGTGGTGGCCTTACGTGCGCCGGGTCGAGCTGCTGCGCCGCGGCCGCGAGCCAGACGGCGTTGGGGCGCTACGGCGCCTCTCCTGGGGCAGCCGGCTGCCCTACGGCTTCACGCTCGACGTGGAGTGCGTCGAGTCCGACGCACCGCGGCGCCTGCGCGGCCGCTCCAGCGGGGCATTGGAGGGCGAAGGCCTGTGGGAGCTGTGGCCCGACGGTCTCGGCACGGTCGTTCGCTACACCTGGCGGCTGGATCTGAACACCGCGTGGATGCGGCTGGCCGCACCGCTGATGGCGCCACTGTTCCGCTGGAACCATGAGGGCGTGATGCGGGGCGGTGGGCAAGGGCTCGCCCGCTGGCTGGCCACCCGACGATCTGCTGCCACCTGAGCAGGTGACGAAGGTCCGGTCGGCACCCGTTTCCCGCCGGCAGACCCAGGGCTATGATCGCCCGTCCGGACGTGATGAAAGCCTGACAGCGCGATGTCCGACCCCGCCCTGCCCGCCGACGATTTCAGCGCCGACCAGTTCCGCCTGCTGGCCGACAACGTGCCTGCGCTGATCGCGTGCTATGACGCCGTGACGCAGCGCTGCCTGTTCGCCAACAAGCAGTACGCCCGAACCTTCGGGCTGAACGAACGCACGATCCTCGGCCGCACCTTTGCCGAGGTGATCGGCGAGAAGGCCGCGAGCGAGATCGCGCCGTACGTCGACCATGTGCTGGAAAAGCGCGAGGCGGTCACGTATGAGCGTCAGCTCAAGGCGCCGGACGGCAGCCCGCGCTGGATCGAAGTGAACCTGTTGCCGCACCTGGGGCCGGACGGCAATCCGCAGTCCTCCTTCGTGCTGATCTCCGACATCACCAAGCACCGGTTGGCCGAACGCGCCGTGCGCGAATCGGAAGAGCGGCTGGCCAAGTTCATGCAGGCCAGCGCCGAGGGCATCGTCTTTCACAAGGATGGGCTGGTCACCGACGCCAACCCACCGTTGCTCGAGCTGATCGGCTTCACGCTGCCCGAGATCCTGGGCCGCCATGTGCTGAGCTTCATCGCGCCCGAGCATGTGGCGCGTGTGCTGGCGGTGATGAGCGCGGGCCAGGAGACGACCTACGAGCTGACCATCCTGCACAAGGACGGCAGCCAGGTCCCGGTCGAGTTCATCGTGCGCACGATGCTGCGCAACGGCGAGCGCATCCGCATGACGATCGTGCGCGACATGCGCGACCGTCACGCGGCGCAGGCGCGCATCCATCACCTGGCCCACCACGACCTGCTGACTGGCCTGCCCAATCGTGGTGCGTTCATGGAGCGGCTGGACCAGTTGATGGCCACCGCGCGAGACAACGAAGGTCGTCTCGCACTGCTGTTCGTCGATCTCGACCACTTCAAGCGCGTCAACGATTCACTCGGCCACCTGGTCGGCGATACGCTGCTGAAGACGGTGGCCGCGCGGATCACCGAATGCCTGCGTGCCAGCGACCTGGTGGCACGCTTCGGCGGCGACGAGTTCATGSTGCTGCTGCCGATTGCGCAGCAGCGCGAAGACGCCGAAGAAGTGGCGCACAAGCTGTTGCGCGCGATCGYGGCGCCGTTGGAGGTCGAGGGCCAATCGATCTCGGTCTCACCGTCGATCGGCATCGCCTTCTTCCCCGACGACGGCGACGACCCGGCCACGCTGATCAAGCATGCCGACACGGCGATGTACGTTGCCAAGTCGCGCGGCCGGGCCAACTGCCAGTTCTTCGAAAGCTCGATGGCCAGCGTGGCCTACGAGGCGCTGCTGCTCGAAGTGCAGCTCGGCCAGGCACTGGAGCGCGGCGAGTTCGAGCTGCTGTACCAGCCGATCGTGCGGGCTTCGGACGGCATCTGCGTCGGCCTCGAGGCGCTGATCCGTTGGCACCACCCCGAGCGTGGTCTGCTGGGCCCGGACGACTTCGTGCCGGTGGCCGAGCAGCGCCGGCTGATGCAACGCATCGGCCGCTGGACGATGCGCCAGGCGCTGCGCTCGGCGCGGGCCTGGCAGTCCATGCGGCCGGACGGCGCAGCGCTGCCAGTGGCGGTGAATCTGTCCAGCCTTGAGTTCCACGCCGCCGATTTCGCCGACAGCATCAGCGATCTGCTGCTCAGCGAAGGCGTGCCTGGCCACTGGCTGGAGCTGGAGCTGACCGAGCGCGTGCTGATGGACGACATCGATGCGGTCAAGGACACGCTGAAGCAGCTCAAGCGGTTGGGTGTGCGGGTCGCGATCGACGACTTCGGCACCGGCCAGTCCTCTCTCGCGCACCTGCGCGAACTGGCGGTCGACAAGATCAAGATCGACCGCAGCTTCGTCACCAGCCTGCCTTCCGATGCCGGGGCACATGCCATTGCGCGGGCCGTGGTGCAGCTGGCGCATGGCCTGAAGCTGTCGGTGACCGCTGAAGGGGTCGAAACCGAGGCGCAGCGCCAGGCGCTGGCCGCGATGCACTGCGATGAACTGCAGGGCTATCTGATCAGCCGGCCGCTGGGTGCCGTGGCGCTGGCCACCTGGCTGGGCGAACGCGCGCAGGCCTGAGCGGCACTGCGCGCTGCGGCGGCGTCATGCGACGCCGCGCTCCTTCTGGCTCGCGAAGTAGACGACCTTGCGCGCGCGCATCACCTCACCCAGCGGGCGATGCGCCACCAGCGCTTGCCAGGGGTCGAACACCGAGCGTTCGACTTGTGTTGTGAACGCATCACCGACGGTTCCGCCTTGCGGTGGCAGCAAACGCAGCACGCCGACATCGACGTACGGCGCCACCGCTTCGGGCCAGTCGACCGATGCGTCTTCGATCGGCGTGCGCACTTCGTCGACGAAGAACTGCAGCTGCAGGCGGTAGTCGAGCGGCCCCTTCGCCAAGCGGCCGAGCATCTCGTCACCCCAGTGCTCGGGCTTGGTCTCGGCGGGCTGCAAACCGGCCGGCGGCAGCACCCGCACCCGCGCGGCGTAAGGCCCGCAGGCGATCGGTGTCGCACTGAAGAAAGGCTCGGTCGCAAAGCCGGTGAAACGCCGGCTGAACAGCTTGCCCAGACGCTTCAACGCCGAGAACATGCCGATTAGCCCATAGGTGCGCAAAGCCCAGGGCAACAAGGCCGCCGGGCCCTTGGACATGGCCAGCACCAGGCTGACGAACGGCACGCTGTCGGCAAAGGCAAAGGCCGGCAGGTTGATTAGCGCAAAGTCCTGATGGTCGGTTTCGCCACCCAGTGCAGCCGGGCCGTCAGCGCCCCAGATGCGAAGCGAGAAACCGCGCACGTCGGGCCGCCGGTCGCTCTGCACGTCCGGCCCGCCGTTCGACAGACGCACCCAGACTTCGTGCTCGCCTGTGTGCGCAAACAAGCCGTGGCGCGCTGGCTCGGGCAAGCCCGCCGGCACGGTGAGCGTGGCGCGAAGCGCCAGCAGCGGCTTGCGGTGCAGCGCGCGGCCATCGCCAAAGCGGGCCGACTTGCCACGCTGCATCGCGACGAAGGCCTCGGCCGCCGCCGCGTGACGCGAAGCCTCGTCCGGCGCGATGCGCTCCTGCCAACCGGTGCTGGGCGCCGCCATCGTCACCGCTTCAGTGTTGGAGGATCTTCGAGAGGAATTCCTTCGCGCGCGGCGAGCGAGCGTCGGGGTTGCCAAAGAACTCTTCCTTCTTGCAGTCCTCGATGATCTTGCCGGCGTCCATGAAGATCACGCGGTGGCTGACCCGCTTCGCGAAGCCCATCTCGTGCGTGACGCACATCATCGTCATGCCTTCCTGCGCCAGCTGGACCATCACGTCCAGCACCTCGCCGACCATCTCGGGGTCGAGCGCCGAGGTCGGCTCGTCGAACAACATCACGATCGGGTCCATGCTC
Organism: Ideonella sp. P3_A4; assembly: GCF_056403075.1. Taxonomy (NCBI): domain Bacteria; kingdom Pseudomonadati; phylum Pseudomonadota; class Betaproteobacteria; order Burkholderiales; family Sphaerotilaceae; genus Ideonella; species Ideonella sp. P3_A4. Next base: position 12,325 of record NZ_JBFUGE010000009.1, read on the forward strand.
AGCGCGCGGGCGATCGCGACGCGCTGCTGCTGGCCGCCTGACAGCTGACCGGGAAACTTGTCCTTGTGCGCCATCAGGCCCACGCGGTCCAGCATCTTCAGGCCCCGGGTCTTCGCGTCGTCGAGGTTGCGGTTCAGCACCTTGACCTGCGCCAGGGTGAGGTTCTCGGTCACCGACAGGTGCGGGAACAGCTCGAAGTTCTGGAACACCATGCCGACGCGGCTGCGCAGCTTGGGCAGGTTGGTCTTCGGATCGGAGATCGAGGTGCCGTCGACCACGATGTCGCCCTTCTGGAAGGGCTCCAGCGCATTGACGGTCTTGACCAGCGTCGATTTGCCCGAGCCCGAGGGCCCGCAGACCACCACCACATCGCCCTTCTGGATGCTGGTCGTGCAATCGGTCAGCACCTGGAAGCTGCCGTACCACTTGGAAACGTTCTTGATGTCAATCATCGAAGGCATGGCGCGATCCTCAACGGACGATGGCAATCTTCTTCTGCAGGCGCTTGACCGTCATGGACAGCGAGAAGCAGACAACGAAATAGACGACGGCGGCGGCAAGGTAGGTCTCGACCGGGCGGCCGTAGTTCTTGCCGAGTGTCTCGAAGCCGTGCAGCAGGTCATAGGCGCCGATCGCGTAGACCAGCGAGGTGTCCTGGAACAGCACGATGGTCTGAGTCAACAGCACCGGCAGCATGTTGCGGAAGGCCTGCGGCAGGATCACGTAACGCATGTTCTGCGCGTAGGTCAACCCGATCGCCTGGCCCGCGAAGACCTGGCCGCGCGAGATCGACTGGATACCGGCCCGCATGATCTCGGAGTAGTAGGCCGCTTCGAAGATCGTGAAGGTGACAATGGCCGAAACTTCCTTGCCGATGGCGTGGCCGAGGAACAGCGGCATCAGCAGGTAGACCCACAGGATCACCATCACCAGCGGGATCGAGCGCAGCCCGTCGACATAGATGCGCGCCGGGATCTCGAGCAGCTTCAAACCCGACAACCGCATCAGGGCCAGCACGGTGCCGAGCAGGATCCCGCCGACCATGGCGATCAGCGTCAGCTGCACGCTGAATTTGAAGCCCGACCAGACGAAGCTTTGCAGCAGCTCGAAATTGAAGACGGAAAAGTCGAAGTTGCTCATTTGGCCGCCCCGACGGTACCCGGCACGCGCACGCGGCCTTCGATGAAGGCCATCACGCGGTTCACTGCAAAGGCCGAGACGACGTACAGCACGGTGACACCGAGGTAGATCTCGATGCCGCGCGAGGTCTCTTCCTGCGCCTGCATCGCGAACTGGATCATCTCGGCGATCGACACCGCGAAGGCCACCGRCGAGTTCTTGATGATGTTCATCGCCTCACTCGTCAGCGGCGGCAAGATGATGCGGAAAGCCATTGGCAGGATCACGTAGCGGTAGGTCTGCGGCAACGTCAGGCCCATCGCCGAGCCGGCCATCATCTGGCCGCGCGGCAGGCTCTGGATGCCGGCACGCACCTGCTCGGCCACGCGCGCCGAGGTGAAGAAGCCCAGCGCGAAGACGACCATCAGAAACGACGGGACGCTCTTGAGCGCCGGCACCATTTCGGGCAGCACGTAGTACCAGATGAAGACCTGGACCAGTACCGGGATGTTGCGGAACAGCTCGACCCAGGCGTTGCCGAACCACTGCAGGCCCTTGTTCGGCACGGTGCGCAGCGTGCCGACGACGGCACCGAACACCAGTGCCACCACCCAGCCCAGCCCGGCGACCGACAGCGTCCAGCCCCAGGCCGAAAGCATCCAGTGCAGGTAGGTTTCGCCGCCCCCGGTGTCCTGCAGAAAGATCTGCCAGTCCCATTGGTAATTCATGTTGGCTCTCCGCCCTCCAGCCAGCGCAAAAAAATCAGCCCACCCGGCCCGGCCGGGTGGGCATGACAAGGCTTGGGCTTACTTCTTGGCGTATTCCTCGGCCGGCTTGTCGTTCGGGTTGGCGATCGCGTTCTTCAGCGAGGCGGTCATCGGCATGTTGACCGACACATTGCGCGGCGGGATCGGGGCCATGAACCACTTGGCGTAGATCTTGTCGATCTCGCCGCTCTTCATCATGGCCTTCACCGCGTCGTCGACCACCTTCTTGAAGCCCGGGTCTTCCTTGCGGTACATGATCGCGATCGGCTCTTCCGACAGCGTCTCGCCGACGATCTTGAAGTCTGCCGGGTTCTTCGCGTTGACGATGTTGCCGGCCAGGATGTTGTCGTCCATCACGAAGGCGTCGGCGCGGCCCGTGTCGAGCAGCAGGAAGCTGTCGGCGTGGTCCTTGCCGAACACTTCCTCGAAGTTCACGCCAGTGGCCCGCTCGTGCTTGCGCAGCAGCTGCACGGAAGTCGTGCCGGTCGTCGTGGCCACCTTCTTGCCGTTGAGCTGGGCGATCGAGGTGATGCCCGAGTTGGCTTTGACGGCGATGCGCACGTTGGTCACGTAGGTCGTCGGCGCGAAGCCCACCTGGTTCTGGYGGGTGGCGTTGTTGGTCGTCGAGCCGCACTCGAGATCGACCGTGCCGTTGATGACCAGCGGGATGCGGTTCTGCGAGGTGACCAGCGTGTACTCAGTGGCCAGGTTGGGCAGCTTCAGGTCGGTCTTGATCGCATCGACGATGCGGTTGCAGATCTCGACGTGGTAGCCGGTGTACTTGCCGTCACCCGTGGTGTAGGCCAGCGGCGCCGAAGAGTCGCGCGTGCCGATGACGACCTTGCCCGCGCTCTTGATCTTCGCCAGGGTGTCGTTCGCTTGAGCGTGCACAGTGCCGACAGCGGCCGCGGCGATCGCGAGTACGAACAGGGACTTTTTCATGCGAACTCCTTCATGGGGAAACAAGGTGCAGGTGTAACGTCAATCACTGCGGATCGGACTACGTGCAAGCCCGTAGCACTTCACGTATCGGGCTAGCAGGAAGCGCGCCGGCCGGCCGGCGGACATTGGGCGCGGACTTTAACGGCGCACCCCGGGGGTCGCCAATGCCGATTGTCTGAGCGCTTATGCGGGATTTGCATACCCATTGAGGGTTTTCACTATATCGACGCCTTGCTCGGGGGAGCGACGGGCAGGGCATCAGACCAGGCCTTGGGGGCTCTTACTGGCGCGACTGCAAAAAGCCCCACAGCTCTTGCGCGCCAGCCTTCACGTGGCGCGCCACCTCGGGGCGTTCACGGTAGATGCGCACCTCCATCGTCATCTCGTAGTCGCTCGAGCCCGCGGCCACCAGGCGCTTGGCCTTCAGTTCCTTGCGCACCGAGCTCGCCGGCAGGAAGGCCAGGCCATGGCCTTCGAGCGCCATCGCCTTCAGGCCTTCGGCCATGTCGGTTTCGTAGATCGCGTCCAGCACCGGCGGCGTCGGCGCGTGCTTGATGATCTGCTCGACCAGGCGCCCCATGTAGGCGCCTGAGGCGTAGCTGAGAAAAGGCACCGGCGCCCCAACCCGGCCGGGCAGCTTGCACATCGGCTGCCCGTCGGCGCCGGCCTTGGCATAGGGCGCGAGCGTTTCGGTGCCCAGGCTCAGCATCTCGTAGCGGTCGGGCGGCAGCTGCAGCGGCTGCGTCGGGTGGTGGTAGGCGATCAGCAGGTCGCAGCTGCCTTCGGTCATGCGCATCACCGCGTCGTGCACATTCAGCGCGATCAGCCGGCTCTTCAGCGTCGGCAGGCGCTTGCGCAGGTCCATCAGCCAATGCGGGAAGAACGTGAAGGCCAGCGTGTGCGGCACCGCGAACTCGACCATGTCCTGCCCGGCCACCTGGTGGCCACGCATCATGTTGCGGGTCGCCTGCAGGTTGCCGAGGATCTCCAGCGCCTGGGCATGGAAGGTCTCACCGGCCGGCGTCAACCTCGTTGGGTACGACGAGCGGTCGACCAAGTCGATACCGGCCCAGGCCTCGAGCGCCTGGATGCGGCGCGAGAACGCCGGCTGGGTGACATGGCGCAAGGTGGCCGAGCGCGAGAAGCTGCGGGTCTCGGCCAGGCTGATGAAGTCCTCAAGCCACTTGGTGTCCATCCTCGCTTGTCTCCCGCCGTTCTTGTGTGGTGTGCTGCAACTGCCACATGCGAGCATACCGCCCGCTCTGGGTCAGCAATGCTGCATGCGAGCCGCGCTCGATGATGCGGCCTGCTTCCATCACCAGAATCTCATGCGCATCGACCACCGTTGACAAGCGGTGCGCGATCACCAGCGTTGTCTTGCCGCGGGACACGCTCTTCAGCTCGGCCTGGATCGCGCGTTCGTTGGCCGAGTCGAGCGCCGAGGTGGCTTCGTCAAAGATCATCACCGGCGGGTCTTTCAGCAGCGTGCGGGCGATCGCGACCCGCTGCTTCTCGCCGCCCGACAGCTTCAGCCCGCGCTCGCCGACCACCGTGTCGTAGCCCAGCGGCTGGTTGATGATGAACTCGTGGATGTGCGCCGCCTTGGCCGCTGCCTCGACCTCGGCCCTCGAAGCACCGGCGCGGCCGTAGGCGATGTTGTATTCGATCGTGTCATTGAACAGCACCGTATCCTGCGGCACGATGCCGATCGCGCGGCGCAGGCTGTCTTGCGTCACTTCGGCGATGTCCTGCCCATCGATCGTGATGCGGCCGGCCTGCACATCGTAGAAGCGGTAGATCAGCCGGGCCAGCGTGCTCTTGCCGGCACCGCTGGCACCAACCACCGCCACCGTCTTGCCGGCCGGCACCTCGAAGCTCAGTGATTGCAGGATCGGCCGTGCCGGGTCGTAGGCGAAGCCGACGCTTTCGAAACGCAGCGTGGCACCTTGCACCTGCAGCTCCGGCGCGCCGGGCTTGTCGGCCACCTCGCGCTCACGCTCCAGCAGCGTGAACATCTTGTCCAGGTCGGTCAGGCTTTGCTTGACCTCGCGGTACAGCACGCCGAGAAAATTCATCGGGATGTAGAGCTGGATCAACAAGGCGTTGATCAGGACCAGGTCACCGAGCGACAACTGGCCGCTGACGACACCGCTGGTGGCCCGCCACAGCATCGCCAGCAACGAGCCGGCGATGATCAGCTGCTGGCCCGTGTTCAGCAGCGAGAGCGAAGTCTGCGACTTGATCTGCGCGCGGCGGTAGGCATCGAGCCCGGTGTCGTAACGCTGAGCCTCGAAGGCCTCGTTGTTGAAGTACTTGACCGTCTCGTAGTTCAGCAGCGAGTCGATCGCGCGGGTGTGGGCGCGCGAATCGAGCTCGTTCATCTTGTGGCGGAACTGCGTGCGCCACTCGGTCACGGTGATCGTGAAGGTCACATAGGCTGCCAGCGCGGTCAGTGTGATCCACACATAGCCGAGGTCGAACTTGGTGCCCAGCAGCACCAGCGCCAGCACCAACTCGACGAGGGTCGGCAGGATGGTGTAAAGCGAATACGAGACCAGCGATTGCAGCGCCCGCGTGCCGCGCTCGATGTCGCGCGTCATGCCGCCGGTCTGGCGCTCGAGGTGAAAGCGCAGGCTCAGCGCATGCAGGTGGCGGAAGGTCTCGAGCGCGATCTGGCGCGAGGCTCCGTGCGTGGCCTTCGCGAACACCAGCTCGCGCAGCTCGGTGAAGACGCTGGTCGACAGCCGCAGCGCGGCATAGGCCAGCAGCAAGCCTGCCGGCACGACCAGCAGGCCGCGCGCGTCACCGGCCGGCAGGTTGAGGCTGTCGACCAGCGTCTTGAGCAGCAGCGGCACGCCCAGGTTGGCCACCTTGGCCGCGACCAGGAACAGCAGCGCCGCACCGACCCGCCAGCGGTATTGCCAGATGTAGGGCAGCAGGCGCTTCAGCGTCGCGCCATCGGAGTGAAGTGGCTGGGCAGACGAGGCGGCCGCAGGGGGAACCTGGGTTGCCAGTGATTGACGACGCATCGTGAAAGAATCGGCTCGTACAACAAGATGAAGTGAGAGGACGGGACACCATGAACGACACCGACCCCAACGCCGCCGCGCCTGCGGCAGCCCACCCCAGTGTGCCCGAGCCGCTGGCCCAGCGCTTGCCTGACGACAAAGCACTGGTGCTGCGAGTGATGCCGATGCCGGCCGACGCCAACGGCAACGGTGACATCTTCGGCGGCTGGATCATGGCGCAGATGGACCTGGCCGGCGCGGTGCTGCCGGCACGCATCAGCAAGGGGCGCATCGCCACCGTCGCGGTCAACGAATTCGTCTTCAAGCAGCCAGTGTCGGTGGGCGACCTGCTGAGCTTCTACGCCACCGTCACGCGCATCGGCACCACCTCGGTCACCGTGCACGTCGAGGTCTATGCCGAGCGCAACCCGCAAGACCTGTACGTGGTCAAGGTGACCGAGGCGAAGCTGACCTATGTCGCGATCGACATGCAGGGCCAGCCGCGCAAGATCCCGAAAGACTAGCGGGCAGGCAGGGCCGGGTCGGCGGCCATCTGATCGGCCAAGGCCTCAGCCCAGCGGCGGTAGCCCTGCGGGCCGGGGTGGAAGCCGTCTTCGGCGACCCAGCCGGGTGGCAAAGTGCCGGCGGGTGTGGGCGGCAGAGTCGCCAATCGGCGATCCACGCGGCCATGCAAGTGACAACCCAAAGCCCGGTCCAGCCGCTCCGCCTCGTTGCCCATCACCCAGCGCAAGGGCTGCGGCAACAACGGAAAGCGGCCCATCGGCGGCAAGGCGGTGTGCCAGCTCTGCCGCACACCGGCACGTTCCGACGCGCAGGCATGCAGCGCGTCGAGCGCCGACAGCCAAGGACCGGCGGGCGACATCGCGACCGCGTCGTTGACGCCCAGCACGGCCAGCATCACGTCGGCTGGTGCGATGGACGATGCGTCTCGCAGCGACGCCACCGCATCAGCGGCACGGTGGCCCGTGGTCGCGATCAGCTGCCATGCCACCGGAGCATCCAGGCGCTTGGCCAGCGCGCGTGCCAGCGGTTCGGCCAAGGCCTGGTGCTGGTTCGACACGCCGACGCCAGCGGCCGACGAATCGCCCACCACCAGCAGGCGCAGACCAGGCTCGCCCGTGCCATGGCCCGCCACGCCTTCGCGCGCCCCGCTCGCTTCGGGCAGGCGCAGCGCGCGACGCCGAACCTGGCGTCCTTGCCAGACCAGCAACGGCGCCAGCGCCAGCTTGGCCGGCAGGCTCATGCGCCGGGCACGCAGCCGGCGCCGGACCGCCTCAAGGCGGCTGCGCACCCTCCCCGAGGTCGGGGGCGGTACTCCGGCGCCGAGTGCTCCATCACTCGAACTTGGAAAAGTCCGGCTGACGCTTCTGGAAGAAGGCCTGGAAGGCTTCCATCGCCTCCGGGCTGCGCAGACGCTGGCCGAAGAGTTCGGCTTCGGCCTTGATCGTCGCCAGCACCTGTTCGCGGTGCGGGCCGCGCATCAGGCGCTTGCTGTCGCGCACCGCACCGGGCGGCAGCGCGTTGAAGCGCTCGGCGACGCGGCGCGCGTGGGCCACGACCTCGGCGGCCGGCAGCACCGCATTCGCGATGCCGCACTCCACGGCCTGTTCGCCGGTGAACGGGTCACCCAGCAGCAGCTTCTCGGCCGCACGGCGTTGGCCCATCAACTCGGGCACCAGCAGGCTGGACGCGAATTCCGGCACCAGGCCCAGGCCGACGAACGGCATCGCCAGGCGCGACTCGTCGCTGACGTAGACGAAGTCGCAATGCAGCAGCAGCGTGGTGCCGATACCGATCGCCGCTCCGGTGACGRCGGCAACAACCGGTTTGTCGCTCGCGACCAGCGCCTGCATGAAGCGGAAGACCGGCGAGTCGATGCTCTGCGGCGGCCGCTGCATGAAGTCTTCGATGTCGTTGCCCGAGGTGAAGATACCGGGCTGGCCAGTGATCAGCACGGCGCGCACCGCGCCGTCTTCTTGAGCCGCATTGATGGCGTCCGCCATCGCCTGGTACATCGCCTGGGTCAGCGCGTTCTTCTTCTCGGGGCGGGCGATTTCTATCGTCGCCACACCGTTCAGCGTGGCCGTCTTGATCGACATGGCGTCTCCTTGAAAGGGCTGCGGCCATGAAGATGGCCGCGGGGGTGCTGTCGATTCTGACAGCGCCACTCGCGGCCCAGGGGATATGGGCCTGGAGAGTGCTCTCCAAAGCCCGCTCGGGTGAACCCGAGTCGATTCAGCGTTTGACGTTCGGCCTGGCGGGTGCGGCGGCTGTGCCTGAACCCGCAATGGGGCTGGCATAGCGCGTCAACAACTCGTAGGCGTCAGCGCCTTTTCGGCGCCACACGTCGACCACGAAAAGGTCGCGGTCCTTCAACTTCAGCTTGAAGCTGGCAATCGCCAACTCGCCTCGTTCGTGAACAGCAAGCTCGGTCACCAGAGCCTGGCCCGGTGCCTTCAGTTCGTTGGCCTGCAACCAGTCGTCGCGCGGTACGGGCACTGCCGGCGTGGCGGCATTGCGCTGCTCGAACTCGGCCGACACCAGGCGATCAAGGTTGCCCTTGTCGCCTGCGCGCACCGCGTCGATCAGGTCGTACTCGTGATCGTTGAAGATCTTCACGAAGCGGGTCATCGTGACGACCCGCATACGCGGCGGCGGCTGATCGCCGGCCGGCTCGGCAGCCATGACGGCCGCCGAGCTCAACAGCAAAGCACCGGCGGCTGCCAGCACCAAGCGGTCAAAACGCATCTTCAGGGATAAGCCAGCGCGCACTTGCCACCGTTCGCATTGACCCAGTTTTGCTGGATCAGGAACTTGCGGGGGCCCCACTGCACGTTGTACTTCGAGCCGTTAGGAGCGGTCTGCTGGGTACCAAACGTCCAGGCGCACTTGTCGGCGTTTTCCATGCCGGTCGAGGTCTGCCACCAGGCGTTCAGATCCGGGTCGGTCGCGGCTTCTTCGATCTCGTGCATGATCACGCTGGCCATGCCGTCGACACCCGGGTTGTCGTTCGGGCTGCTGGCCGATTGCGCGGCGCAGGAGCCGATGCAACGGGCAGCGTCACCGACGAACGAGTACTTGATGTCCACGCCCGACATCGAAGCATGGGTGTGCCAGCCGCAGTACTGAGTGCAGAAGCCCGAAGACGCGGTGACGTCCTTGGTCGTCAACACCAKGTAGATGCCCTTCTTGTCGGCAATGAACTTGCCGGCGGTGATCGCGTCCTGGACCAGCTGCTTGATCTGCGCATCCGACAGTGACGAGCCGAGCGACTTGTTGACGTCGTCGATCTGGGTCTTCAGGTTGACCTTGTTCTTGACGCTCTTGGTGGTGTCGTTGTTCTGGTAGTACGTCGTGTTGATGTTGTAGTAAGGCGTGCCGGTGATGTTCTTGATCATGTCATTCACGATCGCCTTGCCGGTCGGGCTTTGCGTGGCCCAGTTACCGTACCAGAGGATGTAAATGTTCTGGCCGCCCGCGGCCTTCATCACCGGGCCACCGTGGTAATCGATGCCATTGGCCAAGTTGGATTCAACCTGAGGCACGAATTGACCAGCCTTGGCGGGAACGCCGTAGCCTTTGCCCGTGGGAACCATTTGCACGCCTTGAGCCGCTTCCGAGGCCGAAGAGGCCTGGTCGCGCGTGGCGGCGGCTTGCGCGGTGGCGCCGGCACCCATCATGAGGGCGATGGCGAGCCACAGGGTCGAGGGACGTGATTGCATTTGCAGTCTCCTGAAGAACACTAGAGCCGGCGCTGGCGAATCGCTTGGCGCCGAACGAACCCGGCCTCGACAAGCAGCACCGGGTGGGCGATGCCTTGAGGCCAGAGTTCCGATGCTAGGAAGACCGCAGGCGTCGGTCAAAGGCAGCACCCCCCTTAGGTAAGGGGGGTAGGCCTCAACCAACGATCAATTTCTATCCACAGCCTGGGTTCGCACTGAGAGCGGAAAAATCCGAAATGGCCTAGGCGTGCCATGCCCACGTCGGCCGGGGCGACGCGCTTCATCGATTTCGGCGCGTTGGCATAGAACGCGTGCAGCGACTCGATGTTTCGCTGCGACATGAACTCGTCGTCGGTGAAGCTGAGCGCCAGCATCGGCGTGCGCAGCTCTGCATAGCGTTGCTTCAGCGCCGAGCCGCCCTCGCCCATCATGTACTGCGGCGACAAACACCAGCGCCGCCATTGCGACATCACACCGCGCGGCAAGTCACCCACCTTCTTCAGCCGGCGCCCTGGGAAGTAGCCTGCCAGCGGCAGGGTCAGCGGCACCAGCACGAACCACATCCACCAGACCATGCGCTTGAGCTTGGGCGCGTTCTCGCGCCAGTAGCCGCTGCCTGAAGCCACCGTGACGGCCCGGTCGACCAGCTCGCGGTTGGGCACCAGCCCGAAGATCTGGCCGCCCAGGCTGTGGCCGATCCAGTGCAGCGGCCGCTCGGCCGACAGCTGCGCGCGCAACCAGGCCAACGCACCGGCCGCGTCCTTTTCGGCCCAGGTGTGGATGTCGGCGTCGAAGCCACGCAGCGAGCGCGCGTGGGCYGCCGGGCGCGATGCGGCCATGCCGCGGTAGTCGAAGCTCAGCACCACGTGGCCCAGGCCAGCCAGCCAGCGCGCGAACTCGGCGTAGTAGCTTTGAGGCACGCCCATCGCCGGCGCAATCAGCACCGCGGCGCGCGCAGTCTCGGGGTTGCCGTACAAGGTACCGGCCAGCTCGAAGCCGTCGGTGGCGGGAAAACGGATCGGTGTCATCTCGTCCTCCAAAGCCTTGAGCCAGTCGCTCAGGCGGGGGTGAACTCGGCCCAGTGGTTGGCCAGGTGCATCAGGTGCGCGCGCGTGTAGGCCGGCTTGTCCAGCGCACCGTAGGCGAAATGCGCCTGCAACGCACCGCTGTGCCGCTCGAAGCGGTCGAAGGCATTCAGCAGACGTTGAACGGCCGCCGGCAGCGGCGTGTCAGCAGCCAACACCGGCGCGCCAGGGATCGGCTGGTCCAGCGCATGGTGCATGGCACCGCGTGCATCGAACAGCGCAAAGGCCAAGTGGCCCACCGTCGCCTGGAACAGCGCCGGCTTGGATTCAGGAAAACCATCGAGCGAGAACTCGACGCTTTGCGCCGCGTGGTTCAGCACCTGCGCGAGGTTCCACGCGCCAGTCGTGCGCAGTGGATGCTCGGCCAAAGGAACCACCGCGCGGCGGGCATCGTCGAGCGTCCGAAAACGCGCCGAGCCGCTCGCGATGAACGCGCCGGTGCCGATGGCAACGGCGCCTACAACCGCGCCGCCGGCGAACATCACACGGCGGCGCGTTGTCACGGTCAGACTGCCTCGAAGATGCCGGCGGCGCCTTGGCCGGTGCCGACGCACATCGTCACCATGCCGTACTTCAGCTGCTTGCGGCGCAGCGCGTGCACGACCGTGGCCGCGCGGATCGCGCCGGTCGCACCCAGCGGGTGGCCCAACGCGATGGCGCCGCCCATCGGATTGACGACGTCGGGGTTCAGGCCGACGGTGCGGATCACCGCCAGCGCCTGCGCCGCGAAGGCTTCGTTCAACTCGATCCAGCCCATGTCGGCCAGGCTCAGGCCGGCGCTCTTCAGCGCGGCAGGGATCGCCTCGATCGGGCCGATGCCCATGATCTCGGGCGGCACACCCTTGGACGCAAAGCTGACGAAGCGGGCCAGCGGCTTCAGGTCGTACTGCTTGATCGCCTTCTCGCTGGCCAGAATCAGCGCGCCGGCGCCGTCACTGGTCTGCGAGCTGTTGCCGGCCGTCACGCTGCCCTTGGCGGCGAACACCGGCTTCAGCTTGCCCAAGCCCTCGAGCGAGGTGTCCTTGCGCGGGCCTTCATCCAGGCTCACGGTGCGGGTCGAAAGGTTGATCTCGCCGGTGTCCAGGTTCGGGAAGCGCTCGATCACGTCGACCGAGCAGATCTCGTTCGTGAACTCGCCGGCAGCCTGGGCGGCCAGCGCCTTCTGGTGCGAGGCCAGCGCGAACGCGTCCTGGTCTTCGCGGCTGACCTTCCACTGCTGGGCGACCTTCTCGGCGGTCAGGCCCATGCCGTAGGCGATGCCGACGTTCTCGTCCTTCAGGAACACGTTCGGGTTGAACGAGGGCTTGACCCCGGTCATCGGGATCATGCTCATGCTCTCGGCGCCGCCGGCCAGCATCACATCGGCTTCACCGACGCGGATGCGGTCCGCCGCCATCTGGATCGCCGACAGGCCCGACGCGCAGAAACGGTTGACGGTGATGCCGCCAACCGAAGTCGGCAGACCCGCCAGCAACATCGCGATGCGGGCCATGTTGGCGCCCTGCTCGCCTTCGGGCATCGCGCAGCCGATGATGCCGTCTTCGATGGCCTTCGGGTCGAGCGACGGCACTTGGGCCAGCGCGGCCTGCACGGCACGCACCAGCAGGTCGTCCGAACGGGTGTTCTTGAAGTAGCCGCGGCCGGACTTGCCGATCGGGGTGCGGCTGGCGGCGACGATGTAGGCGTCTTGGATTTGCTTGCTCATGGTCGTCGCTCCAATCAGTTGCGCACGGGCTTGCCGGTCTGCAGCATGCCCATGATGCGTTCTTGCGATTTCGGGTGGTCGAGCAGGCTGCAGAAGTGCTTGCGCTCGAGCGTCATCAGGTATTCCTCGGTCACCAGCGTGCCGGCTTCGACCTCGCCACCGCACACCACATCGGCGATCAGGCTCGCGATGTGGAAGTCGTGCTGGCTGATGAAGTTGCCGTCACGCATGCCGACGAGACTCGCCTTGATGGTCGCGATGCCCATGCGGCCGGCAACCGGGATCAGCGCCTTGGCCGGTGCGCGGTAGCCGGCGTCGGCCATCGCCTTGGCCTGGCTGATCGCGACGTGCAGCAGCTCGTCCTTGTTCGGCACGATCACGTCGCTGTCGAGCAGGTAGCCCAGCTTGCGCGATTCGATCGCGCTGGTGCCGACCTTGGCCATCGCGGCGGCTTCGAAGCCACCCTTCAGGAAGTTCAGCAGGTCCGAGCCCGGGCCGCTTTGCACATTCTCGGCCGCACGGCGGGCGATGTAGGTCAGGCCACCGCCGCCCGGCAGCAGGCCGACGCCCACTTCGACCAGGCCGACGTAGGTTTCCATCGCCGCCACGCGCTTGGCGCAGGCCACGGCGATTTCGCAGCCGCCGCCCAACGCGATACCGCGCATCGCAGCGACCACCGGCACGCTGGCGTAGCGCACCCGCAGCAATGCGTCCTGCAGCTTCTTGACTTCAGGGTTGATGCCCTTGCTGCCGCTCTTCATGAAGACCGGCATCAGCGCTTCGAGGTTGGCACCGGCCGAGAACACATCGTCCGGTGACCAGATCACCAGGCCCTGGTACTTGGCTTCGGCCAGCTCGACGGCCTTCAGCAGGCCTTCGGTCACCGCCGGGCTGATCAGGTGCAGCTTGCAGGTGATGGTGGCGATCAGCACCTCGCCGTCCAGCGTCCAGACGCGGATGTCGTCGTTGCGGAACTCTTCGGTACCTGCCTTCAGCGGGTCGGTCGCGCCGGCGCCAACGAGGCTCTCCGGGAAGTGCTGGCGGCTGTAGACCGGCAGGTTCGAGCGCGGGATGTAGCGCTTCTGCGAAGCCGACCACGAGCCTTCAGGCGTGTGCACGCCGGTGCGGCCATCGAAGACCCAATCGGGCAGCGGCGCCTTGCACAGCGCCTTGCCGGCTTCGATGTCTTCCTTGACCCAGCCGGCCACTTGTTGCCAGCCGGCTTCTTGCCAGATCTCGAACGGGCCCTGCTTGGTGCCGAAGCCCCAGCGCATCGCGAAGTCGATCTCACGCGCCGAGTCGGCGATGTCGGCCAGGTGCACGGCGACATAGTGGAACGAGTCACGCATGATCGCCCACAGGAACTGCGCCTGCGGGTTGGTCGATTCGCGCAACAGCTTCAAGCGCTCGGCGGCGGGCTTCTTCAGGATGCGCTCGACGATCGCGTCGGCCTTGCCGCCGGCCGGCACGTAGTCGGCCTTGGCAGGGTCCAGGCGCAGGATGTCCTTGCCCACCTTCTTGTAGAAGCCGGCACCGGCTTTTTGTCCCAACGCGCCCTGCTCGATCAGCTTGGCCAGCACCGGCGGCGTGGCATAGCTGGGGAAGAACGGATCGTCTTTCAGGTTGTCTTGCAGCGTCTTGATGACGTGGGCCATCGTGTCCAGGCCGACCACGTCCGCGGTGCGGAAGGTGCCCGAGCTGGCGCGACCGAGCTTCTTGCCGGTCAGGTCGTCGACCACGTCATAGGACAGCCCGAACTTCTCGGCTTCGTGGATCGTGGCCAGCATGCCGGCGATGCCCACGCGGTTGGCGACGAAGTTCGGCGTGTCCTTCGCACGCACCACGCCCTTGCCCACGGTGGTGGTGACAAAGGACTCCAGCTGGTCCAGGTAGCCAGCTTCGGTGGTGGGCGTCGGAATCAGTTCCACCAGGTACATGTACCGCGGCGGGTTGAAGAAGTGGATGCCGCAGAAACGCGGCTTGATCGACTCGGGCAGCGCCTCGGCCAGCTTGGTGATCGACAGGCCCGATGTATTCGACGCGACGATCGCGTGCGGCGCGATGAACGGCGCGACCTTCTGGTACAGGTCCAGCTTCCAGTCCATGCGTTCGGCGATGGCCTCGATGATCAGGTCGCAGTCCTTCAGCAGCTCCAGGTGCTCTTCGTAGTTCGCGGGCTGGATGCGCGCCGCGTCTTCCGGCACGCCCAGCGGGGCGGGCTTGAGCTTCTTCAGGTTGTCGATGGCCTTGAGCGCAATGCCGCTCTTCGGGCCCTCTTTGGCGGGCAGGTCGAACAGGACGACCGGCACCTTCACGTTGACCAGATGGGCGGCGATCTGCGCGCCCATCACGCCGGCGCCCAACACGGCAACCTTGCGAACCTGGAATCGACTCATCTTGTGTTCTCCTTCAGGCGTCATTCGACGCGGATCCATGTTTGCGAACGGCCAAGCATCGGCATGCCGATGTAGCCACGCACCTCGAGGGCCTTGCCGTCCTGTGCCGGCTTCAACCGCACCTTGTAGACCTTGCCGTTGGCCGGGTCCAGGATGTCCCCGCCGTTCCACAGGGCCTTGTCGTCGGCGTCTTGCTTGACGCCGCGGATGATGGTCAGGCCGACCACCGGCTGGTTCTTGCGTTCGTCGCTGCACTGGTCACAGACGACGTCGGGCTTTTCGTTCGGATCGAGCAGCTTCTCGATCTTGCCGACCAGCACGCCGCCGCTGTCGGCGATGCGCACCAGCGACTTCTCCTTCTTCGAGCCATCGTCGATGGTCTTCCACAGGCCGATCGGCGAGGCGTTGTCGGCCCACGCGAGCGGGCCGGTGGCCAACAGAGCGACTGCCAGCAAGCTGCGGATGACGGTGTGTTTTTGCATGTCTTGTCTCCTCCGGGCTTTGTTGTTCAGAACAGCGCTTCGTCCATCGCCATCAGCGGCTGCAGGCCCGCGCGGCAGCTGCGGATCAGGCCCGCGGTCTCGGGCAGCAGCTTGGCGAAGTAGAAGCGCGCGGTGGTCAGCTTGGCGGTGTAGAACGGGTCGGTCTTGCCGGCCTTCTGCGCATCGAGCGCCACCTTGGCCATGCGGGCAAAGAAGTAGGCGAAGGTCATGTGACCGACGACGCGCAGGTAGTCCACCGCGGCGGCGCCGACTTCGTCGGGGTTCTGGAAGGCCTTCATGCCGATCTCGGTGGTCAGCTTGGTGACCTTGTCGCCGATGTCGCCCAGCGGGTTGATGAATTCCTGCATGTCTTCGCGAATGCCTTCGTCTTCGACGAACGCGGCGATCTTCTTGCCGAAGGCCTTCAGCTTCTTGCCGTTGTCCGACAGGATCTTGCGGCCCAGCAGGTCCAGCGACTGCACGGTGTTCGTGCCTTCGTAGATCATGTTGATGCGGGCATCGCGCACGTATTGCTCCATGCCCGATTCGTGGATGTAGCCGTGGCCGCCGAAGACCTGCATGCAATGCGAGGTGGCGAGCCAGCCGTTGTCGGTGATGAAGGCTTTGATGATCGGCGTCAGCAGCGCGACTTCATCGTCGGCTTCCTTGCGCACGTCTTCGTCTTCGTCGTGCAGCGCCTTGTCGAGCTGCACCACGGTGTGGATGCACAACGCGCGACCACCTTCTGCGAAAGCACGAGCGGTCAGCAGCATCTTGCGCACGTCCGGGTGCACGATGATCGGGTCGGCAGGCTGGTCCGGCGCCTTCGGGCCCGACAGCGAACGCATCTGGATGCGGTCCTTCGCATAGGCCACGGCGTTCTGGTAGGCCACTTCGGTCAGGCCCAGCGACTGGTTGCCGACGCCCAGGCGGGCGGCGTTCATCATCACGAACATCGCCATCAGGCCCTTGTTCGGCTCGCCCACCAGCGTGCCAACCGCGTCTTCCAGGATCAGCTGGGCGGTCGAGTTGCCGTGGATGCCCATCTTGTGCTCGAGGGCGTTGCAGTGGATGCCGTTGCGCTCGCCCAGCGAGCCATCGGCGTTGACCTTGAACTTGGGCACGATGAACAGCGAGATGCCCTTCGAGCCTTGCGGCGCGTCCGGCAGGCGGGCCAGCACCAGGTGGATGATGTTGGCGGCCATGTCGTGCTCGCCGGCCGAGATGAAGATCTTCTGGCCAGTGATCTTGTAGGTGCCGTCGCCCTGCGGCTCGGCCTTGCTGCGCAGCATGCCCAGGTCGGTGCCGCAATGCGGCTCGGTCAGGCACATCGTGCCGGTCCACTCGCCGCTGGTCAGCTTGGGCAGGTACGTTGCCTTCTGCTCGGTCGTGCCGTGCGCCTGCAGCGCCTCATAGGCGCCGTGGCTCAGGCCCGGGTACATCGTCCAGGCCTGGTTGGCGCTGTTGAGCATCTCGTAGAAGCACTGGTTCACCGTGTGCGGCAGACCCTGGCCGCCGAACGCCGGGTCGCAGCTCAAAGCGGGCCAGCCACCTTCGACGTACTTCGCATAGGCTTCCTTGAAGCCCTTCGGTGCCTTCACGTCGTGCGTCGCCTTGTCCAGCGTGCAGCCTTCGGCATCACCGCTCAGGTTCAGCGGGAACAGCACTTCCGACGCGAACTTGCCGCCTTCTTCCAGCACTGCGTTGATGGTGTCGGCGTCCACGTCCGCATAGGCCGGAATGCCCTTGAACTCGTTGACCACATCGATCACTTCGTGCAGCACGAACTGCATGTCGCGCAGGGGCGGGTTGTACTGGGCCATGGTGACTCCTTGAGACGGGGAAATGGACGAGTTATCGGCGCGTTAGGCCGTAGGGGAATGCAGGGACGGCAGCGACACGCGGTCGACGGCCCCTGGCATGGCGTAATGAGAAATGGTGCGGGCAAAGCCGACGCGTGCGCGCTCGACGGCACCCGGGCTGCGCAGGAATCGCGCGTCGTGGTGCAGAGCCAGGATCAAGCCGTGCACTTCGAACAGCATCTGACCGGGGTCGGTGTCGGGCTGTAGATCGCCAACCTCGACGGCCAGCTCGATCGCGCGGCCCATCGCGCGGTGCCAGGCCAGCACCATCGCGGCCAGCGCATCGCGCACCGGGCCCGGCCGGTCGTCGAACTCGACCGCGCCGCTGATGTAGATGCAGCCGGAGTCGATTTCGACCGCAACGCGCTTGACCCAGTTTTCGAACAACGCGACCAGGCGAGGCAGACCGCGCTCTTCGCGGATCGCCGGAAAGAACACCTCTTCTTCGAATTTGGCGTGATACTCACGGATCACGGAGATCTGCAGTTCCTCGCGTGAGCCGAAGTGGGCGAACACGCCCGACTTGCTCATGCCGGTCACCTCCGCCAGCGCGCCGATCGACAGGCCTTCCAGGCCCATGTTCGACGCCAACGCCAGCGCCGCCTCCAGGATGTTGGCGCGCGTGGCCTGGCCCTTTTGCAGCGACCGGGCACTGGTGCTGTTGCGGCGGGGTTCGAGAGGCAATGACGACACGGGCGAGGGGCCTGGTGGATGGCCGGTAGGCCGGGCCAGGCAATAAACGAACGATCGTTCTATTTTGCAGAAATCGCTGGGCCGTGTGCGCCTCTCGATGAGACTTTTTCTAGGGTTGGTGGCCTAGATGCTGCAGCAAATGCAGCAACGAACAGGGTTTACCCGTGACAAAGCCGGCCTCAGCGCCTCGGCGAAGTCAGCACCTGCGCAAATCCATGGATTGAGACTTGTCACGCAAGCGAGCTATGCTCTGAGCTGAACCCGTTTTCACGGGTGCAAGCAAAGGTCGCCCGCTCATGGAGGTCTTGCAGCTCGACGTATCCGGCCGCCCGCAGGCATGGATGACGGTCCGCGAAGCGGCCGTGCTCTATGCCAGCGACAGCATTGCCTGGACGTTGGGCGACACCTGCCACGTGCTGCGCGGCGGCTTCCAGCGCACCACCGGCCTGCAATCGCGCATCGAGGTGCACCCGATCATCGCGGTGCGCGGCACGGTGCCCTCGCGGGCCTGGCGCCAGTCCCCCGCGCTGACCAACCCGAAACTTTTCGTCCGCGACCGCGGCATGTGCGCCTACTGCGGCCACCGCTTCGCCTTCGACGACCTGACCCGCGAGCACATCATTCCGGTCTCGCGCGGCGGGCGGGACAGCTGGATGAACTGCATCACCGCCTGCCGCGGCTGCAACGGCCACAAGGGCAACCGCCTGCCCGAAGAAGCGCGGATGAGCCTGATGTACCTGCCCTACGTGCCCAGCCTGCACGAGGACATGATCCTGCGCGGCCGCCGCATCCTGGTGGACCAGATGGACTTCCTGCTCGCCAGCGTGCCGCGCAACAGTCGATTGCACGACTGAATGCACGACTGAATTCACGCGCCGTGGCGACCCGCGCCACAGTTCTTTACGCGGCGCGCGAACTTGCGCCGCGCTCGCGGCTCAGAATCTGCATCAACCTGTGTCAACGCAGCCGGCCCGGCTTTCGTTGGCAAGTCATCGCCTGACCCAGGCTCTCCACCCGCCGTCGCCATGAAGCGCATTCCGTTTTCCGCCGCCGCACTGGCCGCCGCCATGGCCGCTGTCATCACGCTCAGTGGCTGCGTCGTCGCCCGCCCCGACGCCGTTCCCTACCATGCCACCCAGCGCGCTTCGCGCATCGTCGACGCCACCGTGTTGAGCCTGCGCCCGGTCACGGTGCAGAGTGGCTACCAGACCGGCGCGGGCGCCACGATCGGCGCGGTGGCCGGGGGCGTGGCCGGCTCCAATGTCGGCGGCTGGCGCGAGGGGATGGTGCTGGGCGTGGTGGGCATGGTGGCGGGCTCCCTGATCGGCGACGCGATCGAGCGCGACGCGGCCAGCGAGCCCGGCTGGGAGATCGTCGTCCAGCTGCGCAATGGCGAACGGCGCTCGATCATGCAAGCCAAGTCTGTCGAAGACCTGCGCGAAGGGGACCAGGTGGTGCTGGTGATGGGCGGTGGCCGCACCCGCGTGGCACGCGCCCCCGCCGGCACGCCTGAGCACCAGGCAACCGCGCCGCGGTTGCCGCCGCCAGTGGCCACGCCGTCCCGGCCGGCCGAGCCGCCGGCGCAAGGTGCTTCGGCGCCAATCTACACGCCGCGTTGATCCCCCACAGCTGAGGCGCACTACCGCGCCATGCCCCATCGAGGGGATGGCAAGCCTTGATCGCCCGACTATGCTCGCGCCCACCCCAGCGGTGAGGAGCGTGCAATGGCGATCGCAGACGGCGGCACGGCAGTTCAGCGTCCCGGCGAAGCCGTGGCCGCGTCAGATGGCGGCGGCAACGGCGTTGGCCGAATCACGCTCGACGGCACCGGCGGCCAGGGCCGCGACGCCGACTACTCGATCACCCCGCTCGCCTGGCTCGCCGCCGGCAGCGGGCTGGTTGCACTGGCACTGCTGACGACCCAGTTCGCACTGCGTCTGCCTTCGGGCTATGGCATCGAAGACCTGCTGGGCTGGTCGCGTGTTGACAGCGTCTCGGCCGCCGTCAACCTGTGGTGCCAATTCGCACTGCGCTGGCGCAGCGCCGCCGCCTACGTGCTGGTCGACAGCGCTCTGTTCGTCCCGCTGTATGCGGTGCTGTTCCTGGCCACTGTGCGGTGCCTGCACCATGCGCTGCAAACCGGGCCGGGCCTGGTGGCGCAGATCACCTCGCGGCTGTTGCCTTGGCTGAGCGTGGCCAGCGTGGCAGCGCTGGTGCTGGTAGACCTGACCGAGAACTTCGCCGGCGCGCTGCGGTTGGGCGTCAGCCCCTGGGCCGCCGGCAGCAGCCTGGTGGTCGGCATCGCCTTGTTGTGGGTGTTGTGGCACTGGGCCAGCGCACCTGCGGTCCAACGCGATCGCATGTTGTGCCTGGGCTTGGGCAGCCTGCTGCTCGGCGTGGTCGTGGTTCTCGTCTTGATCGGCCTGGCCGATGCGCGCTCAGCCTGCAGCCTGGCCGCCAAGGCCGCCCTGCCCGCCCCCTGGACCTGGGCGCATCAGCTGAAGCCAGCCTTGATCGGCCTGGCCATGGTGCCAGTCGCCATCGGCTCGCTGGTCTGGTGGTTCGGGCTGGACCTGGACCTGGCGCAGGGCCTGCAACACGACGAAGCCTTTGCCCGCGCGGCCTGGCGCGCCGGCGTGGCGGGCATCATCGGGCGCAGCCGCTATGTGCTGGTGGTGCTGGTGCTGTTCGGCGCGTTCACGCTGGTGCTGGACCAATGCCGCGACGTGCTGCTCGGTCTGGCCTACCCCGATCCCGCCGCCAGCTCGGGCGCCCTGCTCTGGCGCCGCATCGTGCAGGTGCTGTGTGCGGTGTCGGTCGGCATGCTGGCCTACTCATGCTGGATGTGGACGCGGCTGGCCGGCATGGTGAAGCGCCCCGGCCTGGCGTTGGGCGGCGGGCCGCTGGTGCCGGGGCGTGTGGGCGCGTTCGCGCGCGGCTGGGCGCGGGCGGTCTCGCTGGTGCCGCTGGTGATGGTCGCCGGCCTGGTGGCTTACACGGTGGGCGACGCCATCACCGCCGGCCTGCGCGCGGCCAAGCCGGGCACCGTGGCCGGGCAGTTGAGCGGCACGCTGCTGGGCCTTCTGGGCTTTGGCGTCGTGGCGTTGGGCTTCGGGCTGTTCCTGCTGCAACTGCGTCGCCGCTTGTCGCTGGCCGAGCCGGCCGACTACTACAACAGCGAGCCTGACTTCTACAAACTGTTGTGGGGCAACTCCGAGGTGCTGAAACGGCGCGACGCGCTGCGCGATCTCGGCGGCCCGACCAACAACCCAACCCCCTGCGTCCAGCACACGCAGCGGATGCTGGGCTGGGTCAAGCCGCTCGGCCAGCTGTTGTCGCGCTGGCTCTGGCCGCTGGTGCACCCGGTCATCTGGCCGTTGATCGCGCTGCTTCTGATGGCCATGCTGCGCATCGTGATGGCCTGGCGGCCAGACGTGACAGCGCAGGCCCCGGCCACGATCGCGCTGCTGGCCTTGTCGCTGAACTGGTGGCTGGGCGTCGCCGGGTTGCTGACCTTGGCCGAGCAACGCCGCGCCGTCGCGTGGAGCTTGATGCTGCTGGTGTTGGTCGCGTTGTTCGCTGGTCTGGGCTGGGTCGACAACCACCGCCTGCCGCTGACGGCACCACGCTGGGCCGACCTGGCCACGCTGCGTTGGCACGGCATCAACGCGATGCTCGTTCTGGTGCTGATGGGTGCCGCGCAGTGGCTGCTGTTCTGCTACCGCCACGAAGGGCCGAACCGCCTCTTCCCGCGCTGGAGCACGCCGCGCTTCAACCTGGTCCGCGGGTTGGTCGCGTTGGCGCTGGCAGTGTTCGCCGCGTTGGCGCTGAAGTCGGTCGATCACAGCAGCGCACCGTTGATGGCGCGTGCCGACACCCGCACGCCCGGCCCGCGCCAGCCGCCCGGCCAGGTGCTGGGCAGTTGGGTGCTGCAGTTGCCGGAAAACCCGCCGCCCGAGCAGGCCGAGGTGCTGCTGATCGCGGCCGAGGGCGGTGGCATCCGCAGCGCCTATTGGACGGCACAGGTGCTGGCTCGGCTGCACGACGCAGACCCGACCATCGACAAGCGCATTGCTGCGTTGAGCGGTGTCTCCGGCGGCTCAGTCGGCATTGCGGTCTACCGCGCCTGCCTGGCCTACACGCGCGATGCCAGTTCACAAGGTGGCACCGCGCCGCCCCCGGCCGCGTCGGCGCCTTCTGCCGCTTCGGCCCCCCCGAGCGGCATCAGCGAGCCCATCGTGGCCAACAGCTACTCGGTCCGCGCCTGTGTCGAGACAGGCTTCCGCCAGCTCGACGGCCTGTCGCCACTGATCGGCGGGCTGATGTTCGAAGACGCCTTTGCCCGCATATTGCCGACGACGATGAAGCTCGGCCCGCTGGACCTGGCCTGCAGCCAGCCGGGCTGCGTGCACCTGAGCCGAGCCCAGCCTTTCGAGCGGGAATGGATCCGCCAGTTCGGCCACCTCGGCGATTCGCTCGGCGACCTGCCGAGCTCCGAAGGCAATCCGCCGAGCGTGCCGCCGATGCTGCTGAACAGCACCTGGGTCGAATCAGGCAACCGCGCGGTGCTGGGCACGTTGGACGGATTGGACATGCCGGCCAGCCATGACCTGGTGGCCGAGCTGGGCGCATGGCCGTCGTTGATCACCGCAGCCCATACGTCGGCCCGCTTCCCTTTCATCAACCCACTGGCCGCGCTGCCGCCCGAGCCGGGCCAGTCGCGCACCCGGGGTCACCTGGCCGATGGCGGCTACCACGACAACAGCGGCACCGCGAGCCTGGCCGACCTGTGGCGCAGCTTGCAGGGCTGGCTACCGCCGCCATGGAAGGCGCGGCTGATCCTGATCCGCAACGGCCAGCCGCGCATCGACTGCGAGCGAGCGCCGCGTGACGGCCCGCCGGTGCCCTGCCTCGACCCGCGCATCCACCCCAGCGACGCCGAGCTGAAGGCCGACCTGCTGCGGCCAGCCGATCGGCATCGGCTGGATCTGCTGGCCGATCTGTTCGGCCCTGCGGTGGCGTTGGTCAACGTGTCGGGCATCGGCGCACATGGCCGCGAGGCGCCGGCCGCCTTGGCGGCCGACCTGGCCAACCAGCCCGACGCCCCTTCGCCGCTGTTCTACGACCAGCTCGACAACGGCGACCTGGTGCCACTGGGCTGGTACCTGTCGCCGGCTGCACGCGAGTCGATCGAAGGCCAGGCCGCGCTGTACTTCAAGCCCGGCTCGCCGAAGCCCTGAGGTGCCCGGGGGCGCGCCGTATCATCCCAGCGCACCCCGCATGAACCTCAAGCAACTCGAATACTTCGTCAGCGTCGCCGAGCTGGGCAGCTTCAGCAAAGCCGCCCTGGCGCTGGACATTGCACAGCCGGCGCTGAGCCGCCAGGTGCGCGCACTGGAAGTCGAGTTGCGTGACACCTTGCTGCTGCGCAATGGCCGCGGTGTCACCTTGACCGAAGCCGGCCAGCGCCTGTTCGAGCACAGCGTCGCGATCCTCAACCATGTCTCGCAAGCCCGTGAAGACATGGGCGCACAACGCGACGAGCCTGTCGGCCGCATCACGATCGGCCTGCCGCCCAGCATCGGCCGGCAACTGACCTTGCCATTGATCGACGGCTTCCGGCGCCAGTTGCCGAAGGCCCGCCTCGCGATCGTCGAAGGCCTGTCGTCGCACATCGCCGAATGGCTGTCCACCGGGCGCGTCGACCTGGGGCTGGTCTACAACCCCGAGGCCGCCAGCAGCCTGACGATCGAGCCGCTGCTGCAAGAGCCGTTGTGCCTGGTCAGCGCTGCCAGCGCGAGCGATGGCAAGACGCGCGGCACGGTGGCGCTGAAGTCGCTGGCGCGTTTCCCGCTGGTGGTGCCGGAGCGCCAACATGTGATCCGCCGGCTCATCGAATCGCAGGCCACGCTGGCCGGCTTGACCTTGAACATCGCCTGGGAAGTCTCCAGCATCGCGGCCATCATCGACCTCGTCTGCGCCGGCTACGGCCATGCGGTGTTGAACGCCAGCGCGGTGGTTGCCTCGGGCCGCGCCGACGAGCTGCTGGCCCAGCCAATCGTCGAGCCCAGCCTGGCCAGCGTGCTGTGCCTGGCCACCTCGGCCCACAAACGCGCGACACCGCTGCAGCGCCACGCCGCGCAGCTGTTGACCGAGCTGGTGCGCAGCCTGCCGCAGGGCGTGGCGGCGCAGTCCAAGCCCGGCTAGCCCCACCAGCCACTAGCTGCTATGCGGGCCCAGCATGGGCTGCGCGGGTTTGATCCCATTGCCGTGTTCAGTCAGTACTTCGACAGTCGGCCGTAGCGCCATGCTCGCTGGAGGGCTGCGGCGCGCCCCGTTCAGAACACCAGGAGACTGCCATGAGTGCCAACACCCCGGCCCCGGCGAACCGCCGGAAGTTTCTGAAGAACGCTGCGACGGGGACCGTCGCCGCCGGTGCGCTGGCCGCGCCGATGATCTCGCGAGCGCAAACGGTGAGCCTGCGCTTCCAGTCCACCTGGCCCGCGAAAGACATCTTCCACGAGTACGCCAACGACTTCGCGAAGAAGGTCAACGACATGGCCGGCGGCCGGCTGAAGATCGAGGTGCTGCCCTCGGGCTCGGTGGTGCCGGCCTTCCAGCTGCTCGAAGCGGTCAACAAGGGCACGCTCGACGGCGGCCATGGCGTCGTCGCCTACCACTACGGCAAGAACTCCGCGCTCGCGCTGTGGGGCTCTGGCCCCGGCTTCGGCATGGACCCGAACATGCTGCTGGCCTGGCACTACCACGCGGGCGGCAAGGCGCTGCTCGAAGAGATCTACAAGTCCATCAACATGGACGTGGTCTCGTTCCTCTACGGCCCGATGCCCACGCAACCGCTGGGTTGGTTCAAGAAGCCGATCGCCAAGGTCGAGGATCTGAAAGGACTGAAGTACCGCACCGTCGGTCTCGCGGTCGACATCTTCACCGAGCTGGGCGCGGCGGTGAACCCGCTGCCCGGCAGCGAGATCGTGCCGGCGCTGGACCGCGGCCTGATCGACGCGGCCGAGTTCAACAACGCGTCGAGCGACCGCTTGCTGGGCTTTCCCGACGTGGTGAAGAACTGCATGCTGCAAAGCTTCCACCAGAGCACCGAGCAGTTCGAGATCCTGTTCAACAAGGGCAAGTACGACGCGCTGCCGCAAGAGCTGAAGTCCATCATCGACTACGCCGTGCAAGCGGCCAGCGCCGACATGAGCTGGAAGGCCGTCGACAGGAACTCGAAGGACTACGACGAGATGAAAAAGCAGGGCATCAAGTTCTACAAGACGCCCGATGCCATCTTGCGCGCCCAGCTCGAGGCCTGGGACAAGACGATGGCCAAGAAGTCGGCCGAGAACCCGCTGTTCGCCAAGGTGCTCGCCGCGCAGAAGGCCTTCGCCCAGCGCGCTGGYCAGTGGCAGGGCGATTACCTGGTCGACTTCAGGATGGCGTGGAACCACTACTTTGGCCGGTAGACCTAGACCGCCACTCCGTTCGTGCTGAGCTTGTCGAAGCACTGCATGTAGTGCCCAGCGCGAACGGGTGATCCATGAACCCAGACACCATCCTGCATGCCGCCGAACGTCTGTCCACCTGGGTGGGCAAGGCGTTTGCGTGGCTGATCGTCCTGCTGATGACGGTCGTCTGCATCGAGGTGTTCAAGCGCTACGCACTGAACGCACCGACGGCCTGGATCTACGACGTCAACAACATGATGTACGGCACGCTGTTCATGATGTGCGGTGCCTACACGCTGTCGAAGGACGGCCATGTGCGCGGCGACTTCCTCTACGGCAGCATGAAGCCGCGCACCCAGGCCTCGCTGGACCTCGTGCTGTACATCGTTTTCTTCCTGCCCGGCGTCGGCGCGCTGACGCTGGCCGGCTGGGACTACTTCCACGACTCGTTGGCGATGCGCGAGCAGACCTTCAATGCCACGCCGCTGCCGGTCTACCCCTTCAAGTTCATCATCCCACTGGCGGGCACGATCGTGCTGCTGCAAGGGCTGGCCGAGATCCTGCGCTGCGTAGTCTGCCTGCGCAGCGGTGCCTGGCCGCCGAGGCTGAAAGATGCCGAGGAGATGGACGTGGTCGAGCAACAGCTCGCCAACAGCACCCACATCGACGCCGCGGTGAAGAGCGAAGTGATCGAGAAAGCCCACGAGATCGATGAGGCCGCGCGGCAACGCAACGCGGGAGGTGGCGCTTGAGGCGGCGGCGGGCCGAGCGCAGGGCCGCTCCCAAGCCGGCCATCCCCTTGGGGGCTGAGCCCGGACGTGCTGGGTCCAGTGGACCGATCACGCCTGGCGAAGGGCCCGGCCGCCTGGCCGGGCGCGGTCTGCAAGACCGGCCGATGTATTCATCGGACGAGGGGTCGACATGACTCAGGAAATGCTGGGCCTGACGATGCTGGGCCTGATCGTCGTCGTGATCATGCTCGGCTTCCCGACCGCGTTCACGCTGATGGGCCTGGGCATGTTCTTCGGCTTCATCGCGTTCTACGAGCCCGCGCAGCCCTGGTTCGACAACCACGTGTTCGATCTGTTCGTGCAGCGCGCCTACGGTGCGATGACGAACGAGACGCTGCTGTCGATCCCGCTGTTCGTGCTGATGGGCTACGTGATGGAGCGTGGCGCGCTGGTCGACAAGATGTTCTACAGCGTGCAGTTGGCGTTCCGCCGCGTGCCGGGCTCGCTGGCAGTGGCCACGCTGATCATCTGCACCTTCTGGGGCATTGCCAGCGGCCTGGTCGGTGCGGTTGTCGTGCTGATGGGCGTGATCGCGATGCGGCCGATGCTCAACGCCGGCTACGACGTTCGCCTCGCCTCGGGCGTGATCACCGCCGGCGGCACGCTGGGCATCCTGATCCCGCCCTCGGTGATGATCATCGTCTACGCAGCGGTGGCCGGGCAGTCGGTCGTCAAGCTGTATGCCGCGGCGATGTTCCCGGGCTTCTTCCTGGCCTTTCTGTACCTGGTCTACGTGGTCGGCTGGGCCATGATCCAGCCCAGCGTCGCCCCCAAGCTGCCGCCCGACAAGCAACGCGCCGAGATCACGCCCTGGGTGGCGCACCTGTCGGCGCAGTATTCGCCGCGTCTGCTGCCGGCACTGCTGATGGCTTGGCTCTCGCCGGCGCGGGCGCAGCAGGCGCGCATCGACGGCGTCGAGCCCGGCCGCTGGCTGCTCACGCGCAACCTGGCGAGTGCCATGTCGCCACTGTTGCTGGCGCTGGTCACGCTCGGCGCAGTCTGGTGGTACGTGACGATCTATTCGCAGCGCGACGAGAACGCCGCGTCGGCCACGCCAGCGGTTCAGCAAACCAACGACAGCCGCCCTGCCGCAGGCGGGCTGGCCGAGCCGCCAGGCGCTGAATCGGCGCGCCCCTCAGGCACCGGCCTGGCCGAGCCACCGGGCGCCGATGAACCTCGCCCCAGCGGCGGCCTGGCCGAGYCGCCCGGCGCCGCMGAAGAGCCCCGCGCGAAAGCCGAGACCGGCCTGCGAGCGCTGGGTGAGCCAGTGGCAGCGGTGGCGGTCGAGCCGGTGCCCGATGCGTTCTACCTCGGCTTCGGCCTGACCTGCGCGGCCACGCTGCTGTTGCTGGCCAGGTACTACTGGCGCATGGACGCCGAGCAGTTCGAGATCCTGCGCATGCTGGTCAGCTCGGTGATGCCGTTAGGCATCCTGACGCTGGTGGTGCTGGGGGTGATCCTGTTCGGCATCACCACCGCCACCGAGTCGGCGGCCGTCGGTGCGGCAGGCGCCTTCCTCATGGCCTGGCAGGCCGGCACCTTGAACTTCCAGCGCATCAAGGAGGCCGTGTTCCTGACCGCCAAGACCACCGCCATGGTCTGCTGGCTGTTCGTCGGCTCGGCGCTGTTCTCTGCTGTGTTCGCGCTGCTCGGCGGGCAGCGCATCGTCGAGCACTGGGTACTGGGCATGAACCTGTCGGGGCTGCAGTTCCTGCTGCTCACGCAGGCCATCATCTTCATCCTCGGCTGGCCGCTGGAATGGACCGAGATCATCGTGATCTTCGTGCCGATCTTCCTGCCGCTGCTGCAGCATTTCCAGATCGACCCGCTGCTGTTCGGCACCCTGGTCTTCGTCAACCTGCAGGCGGCGTTCMTTTCGCCGCCGGTTGCGATGTCGGCCTTCTACCTGAAGGGCGTGTCGCCTTCGCACGTGACACTGAACCAGATCTTCGCCGGCATGATGCCGTACATGCTGATCGTTATTCTGTGCATGGTGTTCATGTACCTGTGGCCCGGCTTGACGCTGTGGCTGCCGCACTGGTTGTATCAATGAGCTCCATGCTCCCCGGGGGCGCAATGCCGCT
This sequence comes from Ideonella sp. P3_A4, assembly GCF_056403075.1. NCBI lineage: Bacteria > Pseudomonadati > Pseudomonadota > Betaproteobacteria > Burkholderiales > Sphaerotilaceae > Ideonella > Ideonella sp. P3_A4. The sequence continues at coordinate 40,459 of NZ_JBFUGE010000009.1, forward strand.
CAGTTAACGCTGAGCAGCATATTTCATGCCGCACGCCCTCGGGGTTCAGGCTGCGTAGGGTCATGTTGCTGGCACAGCACTTCGGTCTTCATCTCAGCGTAGGCCAACTCGATCTCCCAGCGCCCGTGGTACAGCGCAAGCATCTCGCCGGCTGGCAAGCTCTTGGGATCGTCCAGTGAGACGAGCGCGTTGCCCGCCCCCAGTGTCTGCACGACCCTGCCTTGAGTCCCGCTCTTACTGCCGATACCACAGCGGTCACAGCGAAGCGGCTCAGTAAAGCCCTCGTCCGCAAGCACCAGCGACTGCTCGGACAGTTGTGGCCACAGTTGCTGGGCCAAGGTGTATTCGCTGGTGTCACAGGCGTCCAGGCTGGCATCGATCGGCAAGGTGGCACGCGCATCGAGCAAACAGGCCATGCGCAACTGTGGGAAGGTGCTCTGATGGGTCGGCGCGGTTGCGCTGTTCGCCGCAGCGGGCTTGGTTGTCTGGCGTGTCGGCGACACAACGGACCACACCGTCCGGCGCATACACCGCCAACCCTTGCCAGCGTTGACGCCCCGCCTCGTGGTGGCGGAACGCCACCCTGGTGTGCCCAATGCGCAGCCGTGTGCTGAAACAGCCAGCGCAGGGGCTCATAGCCCAGACGCCACCACGCTTGGCTCACAGCGCTGGAGCTGATGCCACGCGCTGCGGCACGCCTACCCGAAGCCGCGGGAAGCGCCAGATCCAAAGTCTCGGCCGTGTTGAGGAAGGATCGATCGCGAGCAAGGCGATGCCCAATACCAGCCAGACAGCTTGCTCCAAGTACAGGCGTCGTCGGCGCAAGGTGGCCGTGCCAGTGGCCGCAAGTGCATGCTCGATCCAGTCCTGAGGAATCCTGCGCTGAACGACGCCCCATTGCTCGGATGTCGCAAATCGATGGGTTTGGTCCAGGCACTCGTCGTGCAGCAGCATCGCCTCGACAACGGCGCGTGCACAGCCTGCACGTCTTTCAGTTCTTGATGCTCCTRACTCTACGCGGCATTGCTCCCTCGGGAGCCGTTTCTCATGGTGCGGGCCAAAAGCTCAAGCGCCGTCCAGCAGTGCTTTGGCGTCCTGCGCGAGCGCGTCGGGACCCGCGCCGTAGCGCTCGGCCAGTCGCACGCGGCCCTGTGGGTCGAAAACGAACGAATTGGCGGTGTGGTCCATCGTGTAGCTGCCGTCAGTCGTGCCCGGCACCTTGGCAAAGAACACCTTGAACTCGCGGGCCACCGCCTTGGTCTCATCGACGCTGCCGCGCAGCGCGACAAAATCCTTGCCGAAGGCTTCGACATAGGCCTTCAGCACCGGCGCGGTGTCGCGCTCAGGGTCGATGCTGACGAACACGCCGATCAGCTTGTCGCCATCGGCGCCCAGTTGCTTCTTCACGGTGGCGATCTCGGCCAGCGTCGTCGGGCAGACATCGGGGCATTGGGTGTAGCCGAAAAAGACCACGGCAACCTTGCCCTTGAAATCGGTCAGCGTTCGCGCCTTGCCGTCGGCGTCGGTCAGGTTCAATTGGCGCGCGTAGTCGGCGCCGGTGATGTCGATGCCCTGGAAGGCCACCGGCTTCTTGGCACAGCCAGCCAGACCAGTCACCAGAGCCACGGCAGCCAGTTGCAGCGCCGTGCGTCGCGTCAGTTTCAGTTGCATGGGGACTTTCTTCAGGTGGAAGCCGCGGCCAGCCACGGGCTCAGGTAGTGGTCGACCAGCAGCGCTGCGAACAGCAGCGACAGGTGCAGGATCGAGAAGCGGAAAGTGCGGCGGGCCAGCGTGTCCGAGTAGTCGCGCCAGAGCTTGAATCCATACACCATGAAGCCAATGCCCAGCGCCACCGCGGCGGCCAGGTAGATCCAGCCGCTCATGCCGTAGACGAAAGGCAGCAGCGTGCCGGCGAACAGCACGATGGTGTAGAGGAACACATGCAGCCGCGTGAAGGCTGCCCCGTGGGTGACCGGCAGCATCGGCAAGCCGGCACGGGCGTAGTCCTCGGCGCGGTACAAAGCCAGCGCCCAGAAGTGCGGTGGCGTCCACAGGAAGATGATCAGGCACAGCAGCCAAGCCTCGGGCCCTGCTTCGCCGCGCATCGCTGCCCAACCCAACACCGGTGGCATCGCGCCCGAGGCGCCGCCGATGACGATGTTCTGCGGCGTCATCGGCTTCAGGATGACGGTGTAGATGATCGCGTAGCCAACAAAGGTGGCCAGCGTCAGGCCCATCGTCAGCGGGTTGACCCAGAACCACAGGATCGCGCAGCCGACGGCGCACAGCAGCCCCGAGAACGCCAGCGTGTGGCGATCCGCCAGCTCACCCTTGGCGGTGGGGCGCCAGGCGGTGCGCTTCATGCGTCGATCGATCTCGCCTTCGACCAGGCAATTGAACGCCGCTGCCGCGCCAGCCACCAGCCAGATGCCGGCGGTGGCGGCAATCAGCACGCGCCAGTCTGGCCATCCGGGCACAGCCAGCAGCATGCCGATCACGGCGCAGAAGACGATCAGTTGCACCACGCGCGGCTTGGTCAGCGCGTAGTACTGCGCCCAGACGGACGGCGGAGTTGGGGGCAAGGTGGTCGAAGACACGGTCGTGTTCATTGTGGCGCGGGGTGGCGCGTGGCCGTGACGGCCTGGATCGGAAGCGAAGCGGAGGTGGCGCGCACCTGCAGCGACACCAGCAGCAGTACCAGCGCCGCGGCGCCGCCGGTGTGCATCAAGGCCGCCGCCAGCGGCCACTGCAGAACGACATTGGCGGCGCCGGTGCCGGCCTGCAGCAGCGTCAGCAGCAGCAGCGTCTGCGCCGCACGCCGCGCCGCGCCGCCGGGCTGACGCCACAGCAAGGTCGCTAACGCGAGCAGTGCCGTCACCAACACCAGTGCGAACACGCGATGGGCCCAGTGGATTGCAACCAGCGCTTCAGCAGGCAGGAAACCGCCCTCACCCGCCCGGCCCAGGTGGCGCAGGATCGTGAAGCCTTGTTCGACGTCCATGGCCTCGGGCCACCACTGGCCGTTGCATTGCGGAAAACCTTGGCAGGCGAGCACGGCGTAGTTGGTGCTGACCCAGGCGCCGAGCAGCACCTGTGTGACCAACAGCAGCAGGGCGCCGGCCAACAGGGCGCGCGCAGCACCGCTCAGCGCCAATGCACGAGCTTGGTAGCGCTGCGCCTGGACCATCAACAGCGCCAGCAGCACGAGGCCGCCGAACAGATGCAAGGTGACGATCGCCGGGTACAGCTTCAAGGTCACCGTGTACTTGCCGAACAGGCCCTGCACGATGACCCAGGCGAAGGTGGCCCACGGCCAGGCGACCGAGAACGGCAACTCGCGCCGCGCCCGAACGCTGATGACCAGCACCGCCACGATCAGCGCGCCGACAGTCATCGCCAGGTAGCGGTGAACCATCTCGATCCAGGCCTTGTGCTGCGTGACCGGGCCGGTCGGCTGCTGGGCCTCGGCATGGGCGATTTGCGCCCCCGCGGCGAGCGGGCTCGCTTCGCCATAGCAGCCGGGCCAGTCCGGGCAGCCCAGGCCCGAATCGGTGAGCCGCGTGAAGGCGCCGAAGACGACGAGGTCGAAGGTCAGGAACAGCGTCAGCACCGTCAGTGCGGCACGCCGCGCCGATGCGCCGGCCGCCCGCTGGCGCCAAGCCCACCAAGCCAGCGGCACCAGCGCCAACCCGGCGGCCAGCATCAGCAAGCGCAAGGCAGGCGAAAAATCCACCGCCGCGACGGCGCCGTTCATCTCAATGCTCCCGGCCCGGCCGGTCCCAGAAGGCCGAGGCGCGCAGCAGCCGATCCAGGTCCTTGAAGAAGCGCTTGGGCTCCAGTTCCACCGGCGCGCGCATCATCCATTCGCCCATCGGGTCGACCAGGTAGAGGTGGTCATCCAGCGCCTGGCCCGCCGCCGGCGTCAGCCAGTGCGCCAGCGCCTCGCGCGACACGCGCAAGACCCTCGTCGGTGCGTCACCCTCGGCCATCGCGCGGGCAATCGGCTCGCGCAGCGGCGTGTCGTCGGTCACCAGCCAGACACGGTCGACGCGGTCGCGCTCGCGGCCGGCCATCTCACGCAGTTGGCGCTGCTGGAACAGGTGGCTTTCGCAACGCGCATCGCACTGCCCGTCGCCGACGACCACCAGCAGCCATTGGCCAGCCAGATCCGCGCTCTTGACCGGGCGGCCCTGCAGATCATGCAGGCCGAGATCCGCGGGCATGGTCCGTGTCGGCTGGATCAGCTCGGCGTAGTTGGTGCGCGCACTCGGCCGCCAGACGTAGTAGGTGAAGTACGACAGCAGCACCGGCGCCGCGCAGGCCAGCAGCACCAGCAGCGCGGTCGAGCGTCCGCGTGGGCGTACCGGCGGCGCGTCGTCGGGCAGCCGCGGCGACGGGCCGCTGTGCACGGTCAAAGCCATCGGGTCAGTCGGAACCGCCGGCGCGCTGCCGCCGCCGTGGTCGGATGAGTTGGAACCAGACATACAGTCCTGCGGTGAGAGCGCAGAGGGCAAACCACTGCGCGGCGTAGCCGTAATGCTTGTGCACGTCGACGGCGGGCATCGGCCAATCGCGCAGCAAGCCGTCCTTGGCGTCGCCCGTTTGGTCCAGCTCGGCGATGGCGAACGGCCTCAGGGCTCGTTGCACCCGGGCCGCCTCGTCGGCGAAGTCGAGATTTTGCCGGATCGGGCCCGAGGCTTCGGCGCCGAGGGCTGTCAGGCGCGAAGGCCAGGCGACGATGCGGCCCTGGATCTGCACTTCGCCTTCGGTCGTGCGGTACGGGGCGATGCGCGTGCGATCCACCATGTCGCGCGGCAGCCAGCCGCGCTGCACCAGCACCGCATCGCCAGCCGGCAGCTTCAGCGGCGTCAGAACGAAGAAGCCTGGCCGGCCGCGCATCTGCCGGTTCTCCAGGTAGACGGTGTGCTCCGGCAGCCACTGGCCCCGCAGCGTGATGCGGCGGTAACGCTGGCGTTCGGCCGCCGCTTCGTCGGCCGGCAACTCAACGGCAGCCAAAGCCGGCGCGTCGGCCTGCGCCTCGATCGCCGCTTGCAGTGCCAGCTTCTGCGCCGCCCGGTCGAGTTGCCACCAACCCAGGCGTGCCGTCAGTGCCATCAAGGCCACGGCAGCCAGCAAAACCAACCAGCGCGGACGAGCTTGGGGCGCAGCGGGCTCAGCGGTGGTGACGGGAGGCGGGCTCATCGGCGGGTGAAATAATCAGGCCATGAAAGTGTTCATCGTGCTGGCCCTGCTGGCGATTCTTGCGGCGCTGGCCGGCGCGGGCCTGTTCATGCTGCGACGCGGCCAGGCACCCCATGGTTCCGACGGCGCACCGGCCGGGCCAGACAAGCGCATGGCCTGGGCGCTGGCGCTGCGGGTGGGCCTGTCGGTTACGCTGTTCCTGATCATCCTGCTGGCCTACCAGCTGGGCTGGATCCGCCCCGGCGGCCTGCCAGTGCAGCCCTGAGCCGGACGACCCTCACCACTTCCCACCAAAAGACAAAGCGCCGCTGCGAGCGGCGCTTTGTTTTGTGGAAAAGGCCGGCGGCGCAACCACCGGCCCATCTCCAGGCTCAGAGCCAGTACACGACGATGTACAGGCCGAGCCAGACCACGTCCACGAAGTGCCAGTACCAGGCCGCGCCTTCGAAGCCGAAGTGCTTGTTCGGCGTGAAGTGGCCCTTGCCCAGGCGCAGCGTGATGAACAGCAGCATCAGCATGCCGACGAACACGTGGAAACCGTGGAAGCCGGTCAGCATGAAGAAGGTCGAGCCGTAGATGCCGGACGTGAGCTTCAGGTTCAGCTCGTGGTAGGCGTGCATGTACTCGTAAGCCTGGAAGCCCAGGAAGGTCACGCCCAGCAGCACGGTGATCCACATCCAGAAGATGGCCTTCGAGCGGTGCGCGGCGATCAACGCATGGTGCGCGATCGTCAGCGTGACGCCCGAGGTCAACAGGATCGCCGTGTTCAGCGTCGGGATCGGCCACGGGCCCATTGTCGTGAACGGTGCGATGGTGCCGGCCGGCGAAGCGGTGTTACCCGGTGCGGTGCTGGGCCAGATGGCCTTGAAGTCAGGCCACAGCAGCGAGTTTTCGAGGCTGCCCAGCGACGGCACCGAGTGGATGCGGGCCCAGTACAGCGCGCCGAAGAAGGCCGCGAAGAACATCACCTCGGAAAAGATGAACCAGCTCATGCTCCAGCGGAACGACACGTCGATCCGATCGGAGTACTGGCCACCTTCGCTTTCGCTGATCGCATCGCCGAACCAGAAGTACAGCGTGCCCAGCCAGATCGTCAGGCCAGCCAGCAGCGAGTAGGCACCCCAGCCGTGGCCGTTGACCCATTGGCCGGCGCCCAGGATCACGAAGAACAGGCCGAGGGCGGCCGTCGCCGGGTGACGCGACGGACTCGGCACGAAGTAATAGGGCGTCGCCCCGTGGTTGCTCGCTGCGGACATGTGTTGCTCCTCGAACCGATAGAACCGTGTTGTTTGTTGCCTGATCAGCCTGCGACGCCGCTGCCGATGATCCATTTCACCAGCACGACCAGCGTCAGCACGAACAGCACCGCGCCAATGACGCCGGCAATGATGACGTGCACCGGATTGAGCTGGCTGACATCTTCTTCGTAACCCTTGCCCTTGCGGATGCCCAGGAAGGACCAGGCGACCGCCCGCATCGTGCCCAGGAAAGAGCCTTTGCGGGCCACCGCGCCACGCAGGCCGCCATCGCCGGGCGTGTCCGGGCTCATGACTTCACCTCAACCTGGACGCCGGTCGCAGCGGGAGCGACCGCAGCCGCCTTGGGTGCTGCAGGGATCTTGCCGCCCACTTCGAAAAACGTGTACGACAAGGTGATGGTGGTCACGTCCTTGGGCAGCTGCGGGTCGACGTAGAACACGACCGGCCACTGCTTGGCCTCGCCAGGCTGCAGTGTGTACTCGTTGAAGCAGAAGCATTCGAGCTTGTTGAAATGCGCCGCCGCCTGGTGCGGGGCATAGCTCGGGATGGCCTGCGCCACCATCGCACGCGTCTGCTTGTTGCGGAACTCGTACATCACCGTCGCCAACTCACCCGGATGGACCTGCACCGACGCCATCGCCGGTTTGAAGTCCCAGGGGCCATGGGCATTGGCGTCGAACTCGATCGTGATGTTGCGCGAGGTGTCGACCTGGGTGTTGGCGGGCCGCTCGCGCTTGCCACCGTTCTCACCGAGGCTCAGCACATTGATACCCAGCGCTTCGCAGATGTGCTTGTACAGCGGCACCAGCGCATAGCCGAAAGCGAACATCGCCGCCGTGACGACGAGCAGCTTGGCCACCATCTGACGATGGTCACGCCGCATGCTCGACAGCGCGGAAAACCAGGACCACTTCATGACCGAGAACCTGTGCGCAGCGGGTTCAAGGGCCGAGATACTTGATCTTGGCGAAGAAACCGAGCGCGAGCACCACGGCAACCGACGCCAGGATCCAGCCCAGGCGGCGGTTCGCGCGTTGTTGTTCCGGGGTCAGCGCCATGGTCAAGCGATGCCGGTCAGCCGATCACCTTGGTCGCCGTGGCGTCCAGCTTGGGCGGGTTTTCGAAGGTGTGGAACGGGGCCGGCGACGGCACTTCCCATTCCAGGCCTTCAGCACCTTCCCACGGCTTCTGCGGTGCTTTTTCGCCCTTGCCGCGCATCATCGGCACGACGACGAAGAGGAAGAAGTACACCTGCATCAGACCGAACCCGAAGGCGCCGATCGACGCCAGCATGTTGAAGTCGGCGAACTGCATCGGGTAGTCGGCATAACGACGCGGCATGCCGGCCAGACCCAGGAAGTGCATCGGGAAGAAGGTCACGTTGAAGAAGATCAACGAACCCCAGAAATGGATCTTGCCGCGCGTTTCCGAGTACATCACGCCGGTCCACTTCGGGCCCCAGTAGTAGACGCCGGCAAACAGCGCGTACAGCGAGCCTGCCACCAGCACGTAGTGGAAGTGGGCGACGACGTAGTAGGTGTCCTGCAGTTGCTGGTCGACCGGGGCCATCGACAGGATCAGGCCGGTGAAGCCGCCCATCGAGAACACGAACAGGAAGCCGACCGCGAACAGCATCGGGGTCTCGAAGGTCATCGAGCCCTTCCACATCGTGGCCACCCAGTTGAAGATCTTCACGCCCGTGGGCACTGCGATCAGCATCGTCGCGTACATGAAGAACAACTGGCCCGTCACCGGCATGCCGGTGGTGTACATGTGGTGGGCCCAGACGATGAACGACAGGATCGCGATCGACGACGTCGCGTAGACCATCGAGGTGTAGCCGAACAGCTTCTTGCGGGCAAAGGCCGGGATGATCGCGCTCACGATGCCGAACGCCGGCAGGATCATGATGTAGACCTCGGGGTGGCCGAAGAACCAGAAGATGTGCTGGTACATCACCGGGTCACCGCCGCCGGCGGGGTTGAAGAAGCTTGTTCCGAAGTGGCGATCGGTCAGCGTCATCGTGATCGCACCTGCCAGCACCGGCATCACCGCGATCAGCAGGTAGGCGGTGATCAGCCAGGTCCAGCAGAACAGCGGCATCTTCATCAGCGTCATGCCGGGCGCACGCATGTTC